>CASDJM010000001.1 GCA_949280815.1 uncultured Clostridia bacterium
GAGTAAGGTATTTTATTTACTATCTTAAATTGAATTTAATTTTTTAATTATCCATTTTAAAAATCTTCGCAATAATTTCTCAATCTTATTGTATAAAAATCTTTAATATGATATTATATTATTGTATATACTAAAAATAAGGAGGAATTTATATGATAGGTTGGATTCTATTAGCAATCGTTGTTATCCTTGTCATTGCCATTATTGGAATGTATAACAGTTTAGTACAATCAAAAATAAAAGTAGAAAATGCTTGGAGCCAAATCGA
This sequence comes from uncultured Clostridia bacterium, assembly GCA_949280815.1. Classification (GTDB taxonomy): domain Bacteria; phylum Bacillota; class Clostridia; order TANB77; family CAG-508; genus CAG-269. The sequence goes on from CASDJM010000001.1 coordinate 269, forward strand.
TGTACAATTACAAAGAAGATTTGATTTAATACCAAATTTTGTAGAAACTGTAAAGGGGTATATGACCCACGAAAAAGAAACCTTCACAAAAATAGCTGAACTTAGAACTTCTTGGGCAAATACACAAACTGTTTCTGAAAAAGCTGATATAGATAATCAATTATCCACTGCTCTAAAAACAATTATGGCAGTTTCTGAGAATTATCCAGAACTAAAGGCAAATCAAAACTTTGAAGATTTATCAGAAGAACTAAGAAACACAGAAAACAAAATCTCTTTTTCTAGACAATTTTATAACGATACTGTAACAATGTACAATACAAAATTACAAGTATTCCCTTCTAATATCATTGCTAGCATGTTTAACTTTAAAGCACGTGATTTATTTAAAACTGAAAGTGATGAAGTTAGAAAAAATGTAAAAGTAGATTTTGGTTCAAATTCATAATAATTAAAATAGGGTGGTTGGAGGTTTTTCAAATTTCCAACCTCTTTCTTTTGAAAAAATGCATCTCTATTATAGAAAAGATGAGACAAAATACACCTGTTTCCTTGTCTCATAGAAAGGATTTAAAAATGTTCAAAAATATAAAGAAAAATAAAATAGAATCTGGCGTTATCATAGCCATTTTCATAATTGTTATTACCTTAATTGTTTATTACATTTGTCATGCTTTAAGATTAGGTACTATATCGATTGTATTTGCACTAATTTTTTCAATTGCTTCTGCTTGGGGCTCCTACTACTATAGTGATAAAATCGTTTTATCCTTAAATAAAGCTAGACCAGCTACAAAAGAAGAAGATTTAAAAATTGTAAATATTTTAGATGCATTGATGGTAACCTCTGGATTATCTGCAAAGCCTAGATTATACGTTACTGATGACCCTCAGCCCAATGCTTTTGCCACAGGAAGAAATCCAGAAAATGCTGTTATTTGTGTAACAACTGGTCTTTTAAACAAACTTGATTATTATGAACTAGAAGGAGTTATTGCCCATGAATTAAGTCACATCAAAAATTATGATATTCGTCTTAGTTGTGTGGTATCTGTTATGGTTGGCTTTATCGTTATGTTGTCAGATATGTTTTCCCGTATTTTATTTTGGGGTGGATTAGATAACGATAGAGATAGCGATAATAAAGGAAATGGAATCTTAATGGTAATTGGACTTATTTTCCTAATCTTATCTCCTATTTTTGGTTCCCTTATGCAACTTGCTCTTTCTAGAAAAAGAGAATTTCTAGCCGATAGCACAGCCATAGAGTTTACCCGTAATCCGGATGGACTAATTTCTGCTCTTCGAAAATTAGACACAGATGATAATCAATTAGCTACTGCCAATAGTGCAACAGCTAACATGTATATTGTGAATCCATTTAAAAAGAATACAAAAGAAGGTAAGAAAAAATCCTCTAACTTATGGTCTACACATCCTAGTATAGAAGATAGAATTAATGCTTTGGAAAACTTAAGATAACAATACTTTACATTATAGAAAGTTCAGAAAACTTTCTATTTCTTCAAAAGTATCAGCAGTCTAAAAACGACTGCTGTTTTATGCATGTTTACTTTCAAAAAAAACTCTCTCTGCATTTTGATAAGTAATAGATACCACATCTTCTAGCCTTAAATCTTTTACCTCAGCTATCTTCTTTGCAATATATTTCACATTTCTAGAATCATTTCTTCTTCCTCTCAAAGGCTCTGGCGACAAATAAGGACTATCTGTTTCAATCAGCATTCTTTCATTTGGTACCATTGCAATGATTTCATTCGCATTTTTTGAATTCTTAAAAGTCACTGGACCTGCAAAAGAAATATAAAATCCTAATTTCAAAGCTTCCTTTACCAACTCTCGATTAAGTGGACAACAATGAAACACACCTTTTAAATGTACTTCATTTTGTTTTAATATTTCAATTGTATCCATAACTGCTTCCCTTGTATGAATTACAATTGGTAATTTCAATTGATTAGCTATTTCTATTTGTTTAATAAACGCTAATTTTTGCAAATCTTTATTTTCTTGATTCCAATGATAATCTAAACCAATTTCACCAATTGCTACTACCTTTACACTTTGTTTGGCTATCTCTTTGATTTCCTCTAACATAATCCACAAATCTTCTTCCTTTTGTGGAATATCATTTGGAGAAATACCAGATGTAGCATAAATAAAATCATATTGATCTGCCAATTTCTTAGCCATTCTTGACCCCTCTAAATTATAACCAGCAGAAATCAGTTTAGTTACCCCTTCTTTTCTAATTTGTTCAATTACTTGTTCTCTATCTTCGTTAAACTTCTCATCATCTAAATGTGCATGACTATCAAATAATTCCATCTAAACCTCCTAAATTGCCAAAAAGAATTTCTTAGCTGTTTGAGTAATTGCAGATATGTTATGATATATTGGAACCTTTTTTAGCAATTTCTTATAGTTTCTTTCTCTGTTATCTCATCGCTTTAAGTCGAATTTCTATTTTCTCAATAATGTTACATTTGCCACTGCATATTGCTTACAATGTGATATACTTAAATCGATATCTTCTATATTTTTTAAATCTACTCCCATTAAATTAAGACCTGGTCTTCCTTGTTCATTATTAATGATTTCAATATCCTTCCATGTAATAGAATACTTATCTTGTAACTGCCCTGAAATAGCTTTAAAAGTTGCTTCCTTTGCAGCAAACCTAGCTGCATAGTGTTGATATTTTAAGATTTTTTTACTTTCGCAATATGCAATCTCTTTTTTTGTATATACTCTTTCTACAAATGCTTCTCCTGTTCTCTCATCCTCTATGCTTTCTTTAATTCTTTCTATCTCAATAATATCTGTACCACAACAAACCTTCACTTACTTTCCTCCTTTTGCTATTCCTGACAAACAATTGCCAAAATGAAGTTCCTTTGCCAATTATCCCCATTTAACCCCGGAACCAATGGAGACATTTTTCAATTTGCCCAAAAATTCATGATATTAAAAAATAACGAAATCGCTAATATAATTGCTATTACAATAGTTATCCTCTTCTGTTTTTCAATATTTAATTCTTTATATAAAATATCATATTTATTTTTCACTTCACAATAAAGTTTGTCTAATTCAAATACTTTCTGTAACTTATCACTTAATAAAGTTCCTGTTTCGTCTTCTGAAATCTCTTGTATCCATAAATTTTTGGTAAATTCTATAAACTTCTTTCTGGCTTTTTTCACTTTAGTAATATTTCTAAAATCTCGTTCTATTTTCTTTAAATATATTTTTTTATATAAATTCAAAATATAAGTATAAAAATACTGATTTTCATATTCTTCTGGCAAGATAGTATAATTATTAATATCATTACTAGAAGAAAATAATGTTATTCCCAATTTAGTTAATCCTAATTTAGCATATTTCCACTTAGAAAAAGTCTCTATCTTTTCATATTCATAGTCTCTACTATTATCTGCTGGTAAAATGTTAGCATATTTAATAAATTGATATTTTATTTCATCAAATTGTTTTCTGTCATTCCAAGCATCTTGATTAACACATACATAAGAATACGTTAAAAATCTCTCTGTATCTATATTTAACCTAGTAGTCTCTACGCTAGAACCTGTTATTTCATGGATAAACTCCTGAAAAGTTTTAATATCAGCAAAACTATCTGTTTGAATTCGTATATTATCATAATTTTCTAAGTTAATTAACTTATTATTAATATCTCTAAATTTATAATTAAAATTCAAAATATTATTAAATTCTGTATGTTCTTCTACATTTGTCTTAATAGCTAAAAAACATATTCCTGTAGAAAAGCATATAATTTCAATTTTTTGAATGCTGAAAAAAATCCCATTTACCTTTTCTAACTTTCCTTGAATATCCTTTTTTAAAGTATACTCAAATATATTACATGGATTCTTAGCTAGTAGTGTTGCTCTAGTGTCAATTGGTAACTCTTCCAATTTTCTCATCTTAGCAGGACCATAACTAAAACTAGAGAATAAAAATTCTCTAATTTTAGGTAAAAAATATTTATATAGCTTCAAATCTTTTTCTTTTTGAAAAATTTTTAAACTACAATTTTTATCTTTCAACATTTTTAATATATATTTTTGATATTTTCCTTCTTTTACAACAAAAGGATGAATAAAATATGTATACTGATAGTTCGTCTTTAGTTCCATTTAAAAATCCCTTTCTTTTTTATCCCCACTGGTTCCGGGATTAAATGGGGAAATCTTAAGTTTTACTCTTTTAATAGTATTATAAAATGAATTCATATTTCCCCATTTAATCCCGGAACCAGTGGGGACATTTTTCAAAGTTGATTATAATAATTCATATTAATATCTTTTCCCAAATGCCATCTTCCAATAAAATCAATCTTTAAATAATCATCTAAATTATAAGTTGGTTCTTGTACGATATTTCCTTTGTTATCAATAGCTCCCCATTTTCCATCTTTCTTTATACCAGCATAGCCATAACTATTTTGCTCTGTTGCATCATCATATTGATAATCTACAATTACTTTTCCGTCTTTATCAACAAATCCATATTTTCCATCTCTCTTACTCTTAAACAAATTATTACTTGTATGAACTTCTGCTATATTTTTTTCTTCAAATTTAAAGTTATAATATTTATATTCTTCTCCTTGTTTTAATTCAATATATCCCTTTTCATCATCAGAATCAACTAAAATTCCAGATTGACGAACGGCAAATGTATTATCTATGATGTCATTATTATAATCCTCTTTTTCAGCTATATATAAATCCGCCTTCTCATTATAAGAAATAGACACATAAGTTTGTTCAACTTTAGTAGCTTTTTGTATATCAATCACACCATATTTACCATTTTGTTTAGCAATTAATATCCCTGATTTTGCTTCTTTTAATTCTTCATATTCTGCTGGAATCGTCACTTCTCCTGACATTTTCATAACACCATATTTACTATCTTTCACATAGATGACTCCATTTTCAGCATTTTTTAAAATTTCTTTTATTTCATCATATCCTGTATTCAATACTTCTGTTCCATCGCTTTTAACTAAGACTTGTTTCCCTGCTTGTTTTACAAGATACATATCATTTCCATAAACTTCTTTTACGATTTCATCGTATTTAGTTTCCAAAATAGTTTGATTTGAATAATCTACAATTCCGTATTTACCATCTTCTCCCTTTACAATAAATCCTTCTTTATTGTCTTTCCCTAAGTTTGTAACATCTGTATATTGAATTCCTAAAATTTCTTTTCCTTCATTATCAATCACTCCTACTTTACTGTCTTTTGTTACTTTTATCGTATCTTTTATCCCCTCGATTGCCACAACATCATCATATTGACATGGTACTAATTCTTTTCCTAATAAATTAATCATTCCATATTTACCATCTTTTTTTACTTTTAATACATTATCTTCATACCATATATTATTACTTTCATCTTTATTAACAACCCCTTCTATTTGTTCATATTGTGTAAATATCTCTTCATTTTTACTATTCAAAACTTTAGTCTTATACTCTCCTGTTTCATAATTAACATCATAAATACATAAAAACACATCATTTTTACTGTTTGGAATCGTTATCATTTCTTCATAAGATGGATCTATTACAATATTTCCATTAGAATCGATTACACCCCATTTATTATCTTGGAAAACAACAGCATAATCTTTACTTGTCATTTTTACCTGTTCTTTATCTTTCGTTAAAATTCCCTTAATGACAAAAATAAACATGATGACAACAACAAATGCTAATACAACCGCAAATACTTTTTTTAGATTTAATTTTCGTTCTTCATATCTTCTCCCTCTGCTCATTCTTTTCCCTCCTTTATAACACCTATAATATATCATAAAACGACTTTTATTTCAATACCAAAGAATATTCAAGTTTCGACTTTTTGCAAGTGAAGGCTGTAATATATAATTTTTGCAACACTGCGCAAGCGACCAGCTAACGCATACTGCCACTGTAACAAGCAAAACTTTAACAGTAGACAGCAAAACGAGCAAAATAAGTAGCATTGGAGCAACCTACAGATAAAAAGTTGATTTTGTAGGCTGAGACACACAAAGTGTAAAAAAAATATATATTACAACCTTCACTTGCAAGGAGTCAAAACTTAAAATTTGCTCTTACACAAAGCCTTAAATTAAAGATTTGAATAATTATCTCCTAGTTTAGTAGAAAACTCTCATCAGAAAAAGCGGAATTTTAAGGAACATCCCTAAATCCCGCTTTTCTTTAAACTTACAAACCATAACACTCATATCATCTTTAATCACACCGAAATTATTATCAATTGCCTCATTTAAAATTAAGTCTGCTATCTTTTTAGTATTAGTTGTCTCAATATCTTCCAACATATATTTAAGCCATAACTCTTTATTTTTGTACTCTATATTAGCATCTAAAATACCATCTGAACACATTAGCATAATATCTCCTGAATTGATATCTTTGTCAAAAGTCTGAATTTGACCAGCTTCCACCATTCCAGTTGGTAGGGAATTAGATTTAATAATTTGTACTTTTTTATCATTTTTTATATAGGTTGGACATGCTCCACTTTTGATGAATTCTATGTTTCCTACATACAAGTCAATAATTACAATATCTAAAGTGGCAAAAATTTCTGTATCTTGATTAATAAGCGATGTATTAATTAAATCCAGTGAAATATTTTTATCAAAACCAGATAATAACAAATTTTCTAACATTCTTAAAGCCTGTGTACTGCTCTGTCTTGCTTTAGTTCCTGTCCCCATTCCGTCACTAATCGCTACTAAATATTTTCCATCTTTTAGTCTTATTTTCAACATAGCATCTCCTGAAAGTTCACTCTTACTCTTAGTCTCTTCTGCTATTGCAATCGCCATAACATATTTATCATCTGATAAAAAATCTAACTTTTTTCCCACAGTGGCTTCTTCATTTAATACAATTCTCTCTTTTAGTACTTGTGTTGCTATTTTTTCTATTATCTCTATCTTAGCCATTTCCAATATTTCATTTAAATATACTTCTATCATATATCTCACATCTTTTTTTATAGACAAATCTTGTACCTGTATTTCCTTTTGCTTTAATAGTTCTATCATTTCTACTCTTTGCTTTTCATATTCTGACTCTCTTTCGATATCATCTTCCATTCCTTTTGCCATTTTTTGAATTGCTTTAGAAACGCCATCCAACTGTTTTCCCACATTTTTCTGATTTTCTTCAACTCGTTTTTTCCAAATAAAATCAGATTTTGCTACCTTATATGAAACATTAATCATTCGAATGATTTGAGAAATATTTTCTTCTAAATATTGGCTAATATCTTTATCGTCAAAGCCAACAATATAACTATTGCACTTAGCAAAAATTTCTAATAGTGCTTGTCGATTCAATTCTTGTTTATCTAGTAAATACTGGAATATTTCATCTATGATAACACCCTCGGTATTTGCCATATCTTCATATAACATATTCTCTTTATATGGTTCTAAATTGCTTAGTAATTCTGTTATAAAAATTTGCTTATTAGCTTGGTAGGAATCCTTTCCTGCTTGACGATAAGTCGTTGCCATTTCCTGTATCGCTTCTGATACTTGATTTAAATTTTCTACTACTTCTTTGCTTCGATTTAAGGCTCTATCTGGTGTTACTGGCAAAAGTGTTGTATTTCCAATAAACTCCTCTAATTCAATATGTAAATTATTCGGTACAGCTAATAATCCAATGAAAGCAATTAAAATTTCTTTAAAATGAATTAACTCTATTGTATAACCATTTGATACATATGCTAAAACCACATTTCCTAATGCAAATCCTACAACAACTCCAATTTTTCCAAATCGATTTAAAATTCCTGCCATCATACCTGAAATACTATATGCTGCTATCATAATTGGCTCCGAACCGCTTATTACGCCCAGTGTCACTCCAATTGTTACCCCAGAGGTTGTTCCTACTAAAATTCCATTTTTCCATCCTAATATCATAACAATTAAAATACTTAAAATATTTTTTATGCCAAATCCAAATAAATTAAAATCTCCAAATGCTCCCACACTAATAGCCAATATTAAACTTGCACCTATTAATTCTTCGATTGTAAAAGCCTTTCTTTCCCAAAAATCTTGTAAAACAACCGTTGAATTAACAAATATCTTATAAAATACTAACCCAATAATAGCTAGTGTAATCCCTGATAATACATCATAAATAGTAAATCCAGAAATAGCCAATTTAATCATTTGTATGATTAAGATAGACAAAAAAACATTTTTGCCAATTTTGATTTTTTCGTTTCTTTCTTTTTCATTATAAATTGGTCTAACAATAAATAAAGTAACTATTAATACTAGAGCTGTTAAAAAATATCCTAGCGTCCCTCCTACTCCATATTTGATAAAATTTCCTATTAAAGATACGAAAACAATTCCTAATGCTGGTACAGAAGATGCTAAACAAGCAGCTAACATACTAATACTAAAGACTGAAAATTCTCCTCCTAATCCCACCATAGATAACATAAATGAAATAACATATAAAACTACATTTTTCATAGCAAATACATTAGAAAAAATATTCCATTTGCTATTTTCTTTTTCTATTACATTTTCGTTTACAAACATCCTTACCACCTCTTACATTTTTATAGGCTTATTTTACTACTTGTCCTTCGTGGTTTTTGTCTTTTTTAGGAAGCTATCCTAAAAAAGTTTTTTACATTTTATAACATATATTTCCCTTTTTCTAACTATTGTTTCCTTTTATGTTATCTATTTTATTATAAAATGGCAAAAAAAGCAATATAAACACGAAAAAAAAGAGCAAAGGGAAACATATCCCTAATTGCTCCTATTTTAATATGAACTTTTTAATTAGAATAATTCCTGCTACTAAGACTCCTAGTATACTTATAGCTATTATTGTATAACCAATATAATTCATGTCTAATCCTGTTGGTGGTGTAATAAGAACTGTTTCTCCATCATCATTATCATAATCTGATGTTTCAGATTTGCTTGGTATATAACTTCCTGGCACCGTTATTAGTGATGAACCCCATAGCTTTATCGTTTTTACAATTTCAGCCTTATTCTCAAAGGATGCGTCATCTTCTTTCGTAATATTAGATAATAACTTGCTAACTTTAAATTGAGTTGTTTCTTGTTCTGTTGGTTTTAAATCTTTTTCATAGGCTTTGTTTATCAGAAGAACTCTTTGTGTCTTATTTAGTAAATCATTAACATCATCTGAGTTTTCCAACAATCCTTTTTTTATTAATTCTTTCTTAGCTGTATCTTCTTGTATAACATCTCCTAATGGATTTTCTTTTTCATCAAATGATATCTTATTATCCAAATAATCTATTACATTATCTGTCTTTAAAGTTACAATATTCTCATCATTTTTTGGTACATATCCATACCAGTAAAAATTTTGATCTTTATAATCATTTTCACTTATATTAGTTACTTTTAATGCATATTCGATTTCTACATGAGCCCCTTGTACAAGTTCATTGTCTAATTCAAATTTAACTTGACCATTTGCCTGTGGTGATTTTGGAACATAAATTGCATCTTTTACATCATCTTCAAAAGTTTTCTTACCATCTTTTTCTACAATTTTGGAATCTATCAATACCATACCATTTGCCAATGTAATTTTAATATTTGTTACATCTTTATCCAATTTTAATACTTGTCTTGCTCTTTCTACAATTCCAAAATCTACGTTTCTTAAATAGTTTTTATTGTTATCTTTTTTGATAGCATAAATTCCATTCATTTTTATGCTTCCATCAGCATTTAATTCGTATTCATCTCTAACATCTGATGGTTTTGTATCATCATATTCTAGGTTAACTCTAAAGTCTGGAGTTGTAGAGTCCATTTTAGTAATTAAATTGTCATTATTTCCATCAAGCAACTCTAATTGTCCACTATCTTGATAATCTAAAATTGTTGTCTTATTTGAATTGATTAGCAAACTGCTTTGCTCGTCGATAGCTTTTCTTGTCTCATAATTATCCTTAGCATCTGAATATCTTTGGGCTCTATTCTTATACCACTCTAGATTTCCTTCACTTGCTCCTGCATCTCTATAGATAGTTCCTTTGTAATCTTGTACACGGATTAATTCTTCCTTTCCATTATCCATATAAGTTTGTCCACCCCATGTAAATAGCACAAGATATTTATCTGGCAAAAATCCTCCTATGTAAAAATCTCCGTTTGCATCTGTCGTTGTAACAGATTTTTCCCAATTTCCATTTGATTCATTGTATCTATCTGCTAGTTCTCCGGTCCTTATTTAAATTCAATAACTCAACTTTTACATCTTTAACAACTGGTTCACCCTCTTTGTATTCTCCATCACCTTGTCTAACTTCCGCTGTCTTTAATTCTCCTGTAGTAGTATCTATAAAGACTTTTCCATCCATTTTCCTTTCTTCTTGTAATACTAATTGCAAACCTGGTGCTTTGTCAGTATCATCTTCATAAGTCGTTTGATCATTTACATTTAAATTTCCTGGTTGTGAATCTTTATCAATAGATGCATATATGTCGTCACCTTTTTTCGTTGAATAAGAAGTGATTTCAGCAATATTAAATAATTTATTTTGATTACCTATTATATCTATTATATTTTCTGGTTTTACTTCTAGTTGTACATAAACAAAACTATCTTTCTGGTCTTTTACTTCTACTGAGCCTTTAAGTTTCATTTTGTAATAATCATTACTTCCTGAATTCACAAATTCAATTCCTAATTCAGTACCTGCTACAATGTCTCCTTGTTCATTTACTTGTGTTCCTGCCTTAACATTATCAATACCATCTAAATATTTGCTATCATAATAGTCTTCGATTTCGTTAATAATTGTCTTTAAATTAGCTGAACCATTCTTAATTCCTATCTTATAAGTCGCTTTTACCCTAATTGTATCATCTGTTTGGGCATTATCTGCATAAACATCTGATGCATATAATGCTCTTGTGTAAGATGCTGTCCCATATTCTGACTCAAATTTTACCCTTGGACTCATATTATATGGATCTTCTTTCCATAGTGATGGCTTATATCTATCTCCATATTGATAAACATGAGTAGCATGATTAATCGTTACTTTTACTGTATTTAAGTCTTTTACTAAACTTAAATCAATGTGTTCCCTTGCTTCCATTCCTAGATTAATATTCTCTATTTCTTCCACTTCGTTTTTTCTAGCATATTCTGGTGTCATAATTCCATTTGAACCACCTATATAATCATTATATGCTTGATAGGTATCTGCTGCAATAATATATTGTTCATCTACTCCACTTACTGGTGGACCTGGATTATCGCTATATCCATAATTATAATTTGATTCATCTCCATATAATAACGTACTTACTCGATTTTCTGAATCATAGTCATATTGTAATTTATGAGCATTTGAATTTCCATAAGTAATCGTTTCATACCTACTATTAAATTCTGTTCTATTTTTTCCCTCTATCGCCCTACTTCCATTTTTTATATTCATATCAAGCGTTGGTATTACAGATCGATAGCTCATACCGTTGTATGTAAATTCCATATAATATTCTGGCAATTTATCAATTTCTACTCTTTCAAATTTATAAGCTCCCTTACTATCTGTTGTCTTCTCAGCACTATATATATTGCCATCTTTATCTTTTAGCTGAGCCACTGTTCCATTTTTATCTTTTAATTGAACTAGAATACCTTCTAATAATCTATCTCTGCTGTCATTATCATTATCACGATAAAGTCCATTTCCACCTTCTGTATCTTTTCCTATTTGTGGAATATCTTGCCATACATAACCAGAAAGATTAATGTATTTCCTTCTATTTTTTACTGTCACTTCACTAACATTAGTGTTTGTTGTATCTCTCGTACTATAAGATGGCTGTCTGTCTATTCTTACATTAGCAATTCTTCCTGTACCACTGCCACTGTTACTTGTCCAAAAAATATAATTATCGTCCAATTCATAAGCTTCACGATCTCCTAAAGATGTTTCTATGACTTGGTAATTCCCTACTAAAATATTGTGAATTTCTGTATTTCCACTGCTATCTGTTACAAATTCCGTTGCATCACTTTCACTGTTGGTTTCTCCCATCTCACTTAAAAGAACACTTCCCACTACTCTAGTTTGAGAATTCCCATAATTGTCTATCGCTACCAAATAATTTCCATTTGGTAATCTTACTTTAAAGCTTACTTCTTCTAATGCACGACCACTATCTGGATCAATTTTTCTAATTCTTAAGTTTCCTGTTTGTTTTGGGTTGTTCAAATATACTACAACTTGTGGTATTGGCATTTCTATTGGTATTAGTGTTCCTTCTGGTCCTGGCATCCATATTGTTGGATCTTCAATTTCTACTACCTGATTTACCATTACAGTATAGCCATAAAATGGACAAGACAACTCTTCTACTAAGTAAATTCCTGGTGTCAGACCAGAGAAATATGCCTCCCCACTTGCATCTGTAATAGCAGTTTGATAATAACCACCTGAACCTGTTACTCTAATAGCTACTCCTGCTAGTCTCTCCCCTGTATCCATATCTTGTTTTATAACTTTTAGTTCTCCCTCTGTTGAAGTAACTTCTGGTGTATTTTGAATTGTTTTCTCTATTGGCTTTTGTCCTGTTTCTGTCTTTGTTCCAAGCTCAATTGACCCATCTATTTTCTGATAACCTGATGGTGCTACCACTTCAATTGCATAATAGGTTCCTGGTTCCAAATCCGTTAATTCTATCTTTCCTTCTCCATTTGTTGTATATCTATAGTCTTCATCATCAAAAACGTTATCATAATTAGTTTTTACATAGGTATTATCTCTTCTAAGATATTCTTCTGTACCTCCCACATTTCTATAGATTACAAATACAGCTCCTCGTAATTTTTTTCCAGTTTCATTTTCTTTCACTATCGTTAAATCAACATTTCCATGAATATTTTGAATCTTCTTCTCTATTGGTGCTTGTTGTTTCTCTGTAATATTTCCCAGTTGGATTTCCCCATCTATTTTCTGATAACCTGATGGTGCTACTACTTCAATTGCATAATAGGTTCCTGGTTCCAAATCTATTAATTCTATCTTTCCATCTCCATTTGTTGTATATCTATAGTCTTGATCATCATAAACATCAGTAAATTTAGTTTTTACATAGGTATGATCTCTTCTAAGATATTCTATTACACCTCCTACATCTCTATAAATTACAAATTTAGCTCCTGATAATCTTGTTCCTCGTTCATTTTCTTTCACTATCGTTATACAAGCCCCTGTACTTTCTGGCGTATTTTTTATCGTTTTTGTTTTCTTTTTGCTCGTTGGACATGTTCCAAGTCGAACAGGATACTCTAATTGCTTATAACCATTTGGTGCTTGCATTTCACGTGCAAAATAATCTCCTCCTACTTTTAAATTTTTTAATAATATTTCTCCATGTAGATTTGTTGTAAATCTATAATTTTGATTTTCCTTAATATCCTCATAACTAACTTTGCTATATTTATATTTGGTATATCCACTCACCATGTTTCCGCTTACTGGGCTAAGATATTGTCTACAGTATTTGGTTTCTGTATCCTTGGCTTCGTTTTTACTTTGTGTATATTTATCATCTGCATACTTTTTATATTCCTCTGATTTTAGATACCATGATCCACCATCATCTTTAACATATCTATAAATTATAAACTGAGCACCTACTAATGTTGTTCCTTTGTCATCTTCTTTAACTATCCTTAAATCAAAATCACTTTTCTCCTTATTTTCAAATTCAACTTCTTGTTTATCTTCTGTTAATTTAACTACTTTGTAGTCAGGATTTGCAATCTCATAGTTTCCTACTGATTTAACTTCTTGAACATAATACCATTGTCCCTTTAATCCTTCAAAATTAATCACTCCATTGCTATTTGTGGTCGCTTCTGCTATAAGGTCTCCTTTTTTCTTTTCGCTGGAAGATTTATAAATTTTAAATTTTACCCCCTGTAAAGGCTTTCCGTCTTCACTTACTTTTCTAATTTTTAATGTCATTCTTGTCTTTTTAATTGCACTAAAAATACAATCATTTTGTCCACTTTTATTACTTCCATTCGTATATCCTTGAAGAAATACAAATCTTCCTATATAGTGATTTGTCTTTATATCTTCTCTAAAATCATCTATTTTTTCGCTATAATAATCCTTCGCCATATTAGAATTTTCAGCGTGAGGATTTAAATCTTTTGGTATTCCTAATGTTTCATTAAAATATTGAAATCGTCTTCCGATATACTTGAAATCTCATGATACACTTATAGCTTCTAAAATTTTTTGGTGTATCAGTTTCATTTGCTTTTACAGACTTATATGCAAAATAAGCCAATTGATCAGCATACTCTAATGCCTTCACCTTTGTACTATCTGTAGTAGTTCTTTTGGTTTCAGTTACTTTTACATCACCATCTGCATTCTTTTTATATACTACAACTTTGTCTTCTAAAACATCCATAATACATTCAATAATTTGTGTTTTAGCTACATTATGATCTGCTGGGCTAATACATATAACGGACTTACTATTATAATTATAATTCGGAAGATCATTCCCATATATATCTATCTTTTTAGAATTTTTTACCATCTTGCTTGCATTAAAACTAAAATACGCATCTCTACTATTACTAGCTGCATACTGTAGATAGTCTGGCGTATCAGCATCATGCTTACTCTCTAATATATCCTCCAATTCTTCATCTGGCACATATAAAATATCTACAGCCAAAGTTATTTGGAAAAATGAGCAACAAAATAAGTTCACAAAAATCAAACCTAGCATAAGTACTATTTTAGTTAAAATTTTCCCCATCTTATTCCTCCTTCTTCCTCTTTTTATAAATCACATAAGCAACTATAATCAATGATAAAATAGCAACAATTACACCAATTGCAATAAACAATGCTCCTGTTCGTATAGAAATAATCAACTCAGCTTTACTAATATCATCTTCATTATCATTTCTATTTCCTGGTACAGAATCTTCATCTATAATAGATAAATCATTTTTAGCATTTGCAATTTCAGCAATATTAACACTTCTTCCTGTATTGTCTGCCGTCATCTGTTTTGTCAATACTAAAGTAAGTATTCTACTTTCTCCTGGTTTTATTACTTTATCCGCTAAACTTGTACTATGAAGATTTCCATCTGCCCCAACAAACCAATCTTTATTCATTTCTGGACTAAACGCTAAGTCTTTTGGCATATAATCAACAATATCTGTAGCATAGCCTTGAACTTCTCCTTCATTTTTTACTTCTATTTCATACTCTACTACAACCATACTACCTTCTATATATTTAGCACCAATTTCTATTTTTGCTAACTTTGATTTATTATAAATATCTTCATCTGTTCCAGCTTTACTCCTAACAGTAACTTTACTAATACTTTTATCTAAGCTCAAATCAAATTTCATATTCTTTATAAAACCTGCATCAATACTACTTATATTAGTATCCGTAATATTTATATTGTCTGACATAGCAACAATCTTTCCATCTTTTTCTTTTTGTACAACATCTGAATTTCTGGTATTATTTACTCCTTCTTTCTGATATTGAGTAATACTATATAATAGAGAATCATATTCAAACATAACAATATAATTTCCTTCGTTTAAATCACTAAATTGGTATCCTCCATTTCCATCTGTCTTAGTATCTTTTATAAGTTCTCCCGTATTACTGTTCAACAATCTTACATCTAAATTACTAATTTTTTCTTCATCTTCATCTCTTGCACCATCTTTATTACTATCTAACCAAGCCATACCTGAAATTGAATACAAATGGTTATTGTTATTATTATTGTTGTCACTATTATTGGTATTATCATCTTCGTTATCATCATCATCGTCATCACCATAATAGTCATCATTATTGTCTATTTCTATCTCATTTTCAATTGCTTCTAAATCCAAAACTCCATCCTCTTCCCAGGATAATGAAATATAACTCCTTACCATATCATCATAATTAACATCTTCGCCTGGATTGTTCCATACCAAAACCTCTGCAATATATTGAACTTTTTCTCCTGCTTTTAAAGCATACTCAATAACTGCTTTATTTGTTCCGCTGATTGTCGCATCTATTATTTCTCCATTTTCTCTTTTCAAATATGCCTTCTCTATTTTAGCATTTCCCTCTGTTACTTTATGTTCTATTTGCATTTCATTTGCATCTAATTGAGTATCGCTATTAGTTATATAAGCAGTATAAACAATTTTATCTCCTATCTTTACTTTACTATCTTTTATATCAACCTCTTGATTAGCTGTTACCCTTGCTGTAACTCTTTTTAAATCTCTAGCCAAAGTATTGGAATAATATGTTGTATCTCCTAATTCAGCAGTACAATAAATAGTCCCTTTTTGAATAACTTCCTCACTTAGTATTTTTCCACATTCAAAAATCAAATTAAAACCTAACTCCTTTTGTGCCCCTATTTTAGGAATTTTTATTTTTAATGTATTTTGTTCATATTCTATCACTTCAATTTTTGAACCATCATCAAACAAATCTTGTAAATCTTCTTCTAATTGTTTAGCTGAAGCAGAGCAAAATATTTCATCAGATGTCTGAATATTTAATATGATATCTTTTTGCTCTTCATTAGAATAATTACTTATATTAAATCTAAAAGGAATCATATCCTCTTCATGTAATATAAAGCTCTCATTAAAATCATTTAACACTTCAACCGCAATTTTAGCATCCTTTATTTTATTTGTAATCGTAGAAATAGCTTTTTCTTCTAAATCATCAGCCTTTATCTTGATACTACCTACTATATCAATTCCATCCTTCTTCTTTGGTGCAAATTCATATGTAAAAGTAGCAGTCTCTCCATTTTTCAATATTTCTAGCGATTTTGTTACATTTTCAGCACTTTCGTCTCTTTCTGTTTTCACTATAATTTCTGGATTATCTGGATTATCAGTGACTTCAGCTTTTTCTCTTTTTTCAACATAATAAACAACATTACTATGTTCAGCCACAAATCCAAGATGATCCAAATCTTTCCCAGTATTATTAGTAACATTAACAGTATACTTAACAGGTTGTCCTTCAAAAATTTCCTCACCATCAGTCAATTCTTTATTAGCACTAATAGCAACAATTTCCGTTTTAATACCCTCATTTTCTGTGGTCACTCCTGTACCTGTAGTCTTCATTCCTTCTGTATATAACTCAATCCCAGAAGAAACATCTAATAATTGTCCATTCAAAGAATAAGAAACCTTGGTAGACTGAACAGTTTCTGCACCTTCTCCTAGCTGTGCAGGAATCCCCACCTGATAAGTCATATTCATTGACTCAGATGGTTGCAACTCTTTGTTAAGTATAATTTTATAAGATTTTACCTCTTGCAAATTTTCGATTGATTCTTGCCAAGAATCAGCTTCTGCTTTAGCATTCTCTTCATTCGAATAATACACTTGTGAATTCTCACTATCAGTAACTACATTATGTATCAAACCAGCATCAAAATTACTACTATCCTCTGACAAACTTCCAACAACTATAATTTGCTCAATAGGAGCATCATAATTATTAATAAAAGATTGATTTACAGTAGCCTTCCTTTGTTCCCCATCAACATCTAACTGAGCTTGTAATACCTCACTATCAGCTGACTCTAACACAGTATTTTCACCATTAAAACCAGAAACATTACTATATAAAATAGCACCATATCTAGAATTTAGCTCAATATCAGCACTAGTTTCATATTGAAGTTCACCAGCATTTTCATTTCTAAACAGCATCGTAATAGCAGACTTCATATTAGGAACATTCTTTTTAAAAGTCAAATCTGCATTAATAACAATTTGTATTCCTTCTTCAACCTCTGTCCTAAAATCAATTTGTTCACCCTCAAACTGTAATCGTATTGTCCTTGTATTAGAATCATAAACTGAATTTGTAGCATTCAAACCATCATTATATAAAATATTTACAGAATGAACATTAATTTCCTGTAACTCATCTGGCAACTTAATTTCCACATAAGGATTTTTATATAAATCATATTTTTCACTATCTGATTTTAATATAGCAAGTATTTGCACATTTTCATTAGGATTCAGCACTGATAAATTTGAATTACTAATTTCTATTCTCGCTTCTGTACATGTATCTTCTAATGAAATTGTACTACTTACTGGTATTTTTCTCTCTCCAACACTTACTATTTTATCATTAATAAGACTATTAAAAAATTTTAATTGTTCTCTATTATACCCTGTTGCTCCTTTTATATATTTTTCCATTTCAATCTGTAATGTACCAATATTAGTTGGTTGGCTACACACAATTCTAACTTTCTCTAATAACTGTTCTTCTAGTGAAATAGATAACTCTCCTTTATCATTCCACTCACTTTCTTTATTAATTTCATTTATTATCTTATCATTATCCACAAAAATACTAACAGAAAAATCATTACCCAAAATAGATTCTAAATTACTTTTTGTAAATTTTATACTTTTAATAAATGTAGTTCCATTTACACTACTCTTAATGCCACTTTCATTAGACAAATAATCCTGCATTTGTCCAATTTCTATGTTACCAATTCCTTCAAGAGTAGATATCTCTGTACTAATACTTTCCTGATATGACGTATTTTTATTAGAATTTACATAAAGATATCCTTTATATATACTATTAGTTGCATCAACATTTACAGAAACACGGTTATCTACCTGTGTAATTTGTGTTTCTTTTACATTATCTTTTTCAATCACTTCATCTGTATAAAGTAAAACCTTAAGTTTTGCCTTTAAAGATACTGATAATTCCTCTTCTTTGAATCTTCTTGGATAATAATAAATAATTTTATATTCATCATTTTCTCCGTTATTATTCATATTTTGAATAGTCACAACTTTATTTTGCTCATCATAAATATACTTTTCTTTTCCAAACTGTGCTCCATTAATTAAGACATCTACACGTTCTGGTAATATACCTTCTATCTCCGGAACTGCAACTTCCAAAAACTTACCATGAACTAATGTATTATTTGCAACTTTCGAATTTACTTTTTGTTGAAGCAATGTTACATCATTTTCTAAATAAATATATTTATCTACATCTTGATTAATTGAAATCTCTGTATTCTCTCTCCAAGAAATTTTGACCATTCTCTCACTAGTAATTTTTTTGCTTGCATTTTTATCATTTTTATAATCTCCTGTAAATATAACCTTTGTATCTTGAGAAATATATTCTTTACTAAGTTCATTTACCTTTTCAAAAACAATAGGAACATTAATTTCTACCATATTACCAGCAATAATTTGATTTAATTCAATTTCATTGGTATCTATATTAATATTTTTAATATATTCATTTTGAACTTCTTGTAATCTAAAATTAGAATTATCTATTTTAATTTTTCCATTTTCCAAAGCACCTACTTCTTTTACTGTAACCATAAGAACTAGATGATCTCCCTCTGAAACGATAGATTGCTTATTATAAGTACTTGTATTACCATCTTTAAAATAAGCATTAAATTCGACATTATTAACGTTTGTTGTAACGTTTAGTAGCTCACTTCCTTCTGCTAAAGCTATCACAATACTTTGCCCCACTATAATAAAATCTGCCATTATTAATGTCATAATCAAAATAAATATCAAAATTATTTTTAATATTTTCTCCTTCATAGTTTCCTCCTTATCGCGTCTGTCTACCTCAATGTTTTTGATATTCCCTTACTTTACTATACATTACTATTTATAAAAAATCAATGTATTTATTTTCCTATTTACTTCTTGTAGTTTCTATGCCTTTACGGAAATACTGTATTAAGTTTTCTTACTTTAATCTTTAAAATTCGTTTACAAATTCGTAATATTTGTAATATTTTTTTCAAAATCTTACCAAATAACTATTTGCGTAAGTATTTCACCAGATTTCCCTAATTTGAGAATCCATTCGTCAACTTAATGTGTAATATATTATTTTTTTACACATTAAGTTGACGGCATTGGTTTGAGAACACACAAAAAAAGCAGAGGTTTTATTTTCTCTGCCTTTTTATTGGTTAGTTATTCATTAAATAACTTTCTTTTTGATAATGATGACTCCTGCTCCTAAGATAATAAGTGCTGTTGCCCCAATTATAACTGGTATAATATAATCTCTATTCTCACCAGTAGCTGGTGTAACACTAGTTGTTTCTGCCATACTATCATCTGATTCTGTTGGACCTGTTCCAGGTACATAGTTACCTGGTGTAGATTGTATCATGGCACCTCCTGTTTTCTTTGCTGTTAGCTCTTCAACTTCGTTGTTTAATACAATCTCATCCGTTGTCGTTAATATCTTAGAAACATTTAGTTTAATTCCTGCTGATTCATTAACTTTCAATTCTTGTGTCAATTTATCTGTGTAAAGAATCATTTTTTGTCCAAGTGTTGTGTCTTTGTTACTACTATCATATACTTCCTTCATAACTAAATCTTTAATTCCATCTACTGTTTTTACTTCCCATTTTGTATTTTCACCACTCTTATTATCAAATGACCAATTTTTATCTAAATAATCTACAATACCTGTTGGTGTTATCGTTATTGGGTTCACTGGATTGATTCCATATTTATAGAAGTCTTCTGATACATAATCCAATTCGCTATTATTTGTCGCTTTAATTTCATATTCTACTTCTAGTTTCGTTCCTTGAATTAATTCATTATCAAGTTCAAGTCTGATAAATCCGTTCATTGGATTTGTTGTAGCACCTGGTTTCATATAAGTAACTCCATTCTTCTCTCCTTGAATCTTTCCATCTTCATCCACTGTTAAGTTTGCAATTACTTGACCATTTGCTAATGTAACTTTCATTGATTTAATACGTTTCGTTAAAGCTAAATCCTGTTTTGGTCTTTCAATGATACCAAAGTCTATATTATCTATACTATAAGTATATTTATCTCCTGCTGAAGCCGTATAGGTGGTCTCATACTCTACTCCAATTCCCATAGTAGGTGTAGTAGAATCCATTTGTTTTCTCGTTATATTGTTTCTTGTATCTTTATTAAGAGTTTTCAATTCTTCATCAATCTGTACTCTTGAACCTTTTGGAGCTTCTTGAGCTGTGTTGTAATTATCAATAGCATCTGTCAATCTCTCTGCTGTTTCTTTCGTTCCATCTGATTTCGTTGCTACATACCACCATCTCTTATTACTTTGGTCTCTTGTACTGTCATATACTGTTCCTTTGTAGTCTTGTACTGTAATTTCTGTATCTTTACCATTTAATTGATAGGTCTGGCCACCCCATGTATAAGTTAGTGTATAATCTCCTGGTATATAATTTTCGATTTTGAAATCACCATTACCATCTGTTGTTGCTGTATATACCTTACCACTTCCTGTATTTTCTGTAAGAACAACTGGCACTCCTTTAACATTTGCTTCTCCTGCATCATATTTTCCATTACCTTGACGGATAATTCCTGTCATAACTCCATTTGGATCTTCTTTATTTTTTATAACATGATTATCAATAAATACTTTACCTGTCATAACTCTTGCATTCGCCACTTCTAGTTGTAATCCTGGACTTGCAGATGTGTCATCTTCAAATGCCTTTTCGTTTTCTGGGTCACAGTTTCCTGGATTAGAATCTTTATCTACTCCCGCATATCTGTTTCCATCCATATCAAAGATTGAATAAGAATTAATTTCTGCTACATTATTTAGAAGTTCATCTGCTTTATCTCCTACACCTTTGTCACGTAAGATACTTAATACTTGTTCTCTACTTAATTTAAATTGTACATAAATATCTTTATCTTTTTGAGGTTCATCTAACATAAAGTCACAAGGTATAACTACTTTTGAATACTTCTTTCCATCCCCATAAGGTGTTATATCTTTATCCGTAATCTTTCCTACTAATAATCCGACTTCTTCTCTCCGCTATGATAGTTCCTCCAACACTATTATCACTGTTCAAGCTAGTTCCTATTCTTTCTATACTGTATTTACTATCAAAATAATCTGTAATACTATTAACTTGTGCTTTTAAGTTGATATTAGATTGTACCATCTTTAATTGATAGGTGATATATACTTTTAGTTCTTTATCGGCTCTGTCTGGTTTATATTCATAGTCTGATTTGTAAATTGCTCTTGTATAAGTTCCTGTATAGTTATTTTTAAATTTAACACCTACATTAAATCCCTCTCCATCATATTCTGTTGCTCCATTTGCATATCTTTGAGCATACTGGTAGGTGTGGTCATAACCATTAACCGATACTTTTACATTTTGTATATCTTTTCCTAATGTAATATCTGGTCTATCTCTATCTTTTAATCCTAAATTGATATATCTAATTTCCTCTTGTCCATACACAAAATTATCTTTAATATTATAGTTTGTCTCATTTGTATTTGCTGTAATAGTAAATTGTCCAACACTGTTTTCAAAAATATCAGTATCTGTTTCTGTATATTTTCCATCGTTATTTAGTGTTGCTGTTCTTTCTTTCTCATCAATTGTATACTTTAATTCTGTCTCGTTTCCGTCTATTCCTTTCGCAACTCCTGTATCTTTTGTCTTACCTTCTATCACACTGAATTTATTGTTAAAATCTGTTCTATCCTTTACACTTTCTGCTGCTTTTGAGCCACTACTTTGGTCAATATGTGGTATAACATTTGTATAATTTAATCCATCATAAGTAAACTCAATGTAATAATCCCCTAATTTCTCAATTTCTACATCTTGGAATAAATACTCACCATGTCCATTATGTCCATAATCTGTGTATCTCTCCATTTTCGCTGTTATCGCTTCCTTTACAGTATGTCCTGTTGTTTTATCTTTTAATTTTACAGTCATTCCATCATATAGAAGATCGTTTTCATCTGGATGATTTCCGTCTTGGTTCGTTTTAAATAAATCATTTCTATCATTACCATCACCGCTCTTTACTCCAACTTTATCTACCCATACAAAGCCAGATATTTTAACATATCTTTGTATATTTTTAATGGTAACTTCGTTTAAGTCTTTACTTTCAAGCTTAAAGCTTCCTTCCTCTTTGCCTACTATATCATAACCATATGGTAAGGTTGTTGGATCTTCATAATATTTCCACTCACCAACTCTTACATTTTCTAAATGTATTTTACCATTAGAATCTGTTTTAAATAATGTTGCTTCATCTCGATTCTTTGTATATTGATATTCACCATTTTTAACTTCTATCAACCATCCATTTTCTTCGCTATAGAATTTAAATCCTACACCTTGTAATACTACTTCTTCATTGTTTGCATTTACTTTTTTTATCTCTACTGTTGTAGTATCAGGTTCGTTATCAACATATGCTTCTTTCTTCTCTGATGCCTTCACTGCTCCAAGTTTAAAGAATCCATCTATTTTCTTGTAGCCTTCTGGTGCTTCTAGTTCAACGGCGAAATAGGTTCCTGGCTCTAAATTGGTTAACTCTACTTTTCCATCGTCTTTCGTCTTAAAATGATAACTTGAATCACCCTTAACGGTGCTTTCTAGACCAACCTTTTCGTATGTATAAGAAGATTTTGTTTTACGAACATATACCCTTTTATATTTTGTTGTTTTGTCTGTAGCCTTATCTTCATTTGTTGTATAAGTATCTCCATCTTTGTACCATATACCTTTGTCATCTTTAACATATTTAAATACCGCAAATTTTGCTCCTGCCAATGGAATAGCACCATTAGCATCTTGTTTAATAATAGTTAAATCACCTGGAAATTTTACAGAAAAATCTACACTAAATGGCTCCCCATTAGGCTTATGTTGTAGACTTCCTTCTGTTACTACTAAATTTTGCCATGATATATTACTTACACATTTTAAGAAATAAATATCAGCTACTGGCATCTCACTGTTAACTTCATTTGTTGTTATTTTCACATTAAAACTAGATATTTTTGCTTTTTTTGGTATCGCTATATAGAAATTTTTATTTTCTCTGATTGCACTACCTTCTATCTCTTTTATTTTACCGTCTGCTGTATGTGTAATAATTTTAGCACTTCCCAATTTCTTATCATCTTGATTATATACATTACATTTGTCTATCCCTGTTGATGGAATTCCACTTAATTTGAAAGGTCCTATTTGCACATATTTTTCATCATCTATTGTTACACTTTTATATTTGTAATTGCTAGTATCTACTTTAAGCTTTCCTGTTTCTTCAACAGCCAAATCCTGCATCTTTCTATCTACTGATGCCAAGATACTACTGTAATTTGGGTTTTTCCAACTTGCTACATTTTTAGTTGCAAATCCTGATAATACATTATAAGCCGAATTTGCACTACTTACATTTCCAAGCCATGGTTTCAAATATCCCCATAAAAAGTTACCTACATTAGCATCTGATAAGGTACAAATAGCTGTTGCCATTCTCAAGTTATATTTTCCAGTTACCGCTGTATTCTTTCTTTTATTATTTGTACTTAAGTTTACTAAGTATGCTGTATTACCTTCTATATGAGCATGTGCAATTAACCTATATCTTCCTTCATACTTTCCGACTAAGTGATTGACCTGGTTCAGCACAATGTAAATTTCCATATCTCTTATAATCGTTGTAACTAATGGTATATGTTGTATTTGGTTTTAATGAACTTCCTCTTATTTTGGAACCACTACCATAGCTAGACATAGATGCCTCAACACTTTGCATTCCTATCACAAATGCTCCCATTGTGATAAATAGTAAAATTATTATCTTTTTTATTGTTTTCATATTTCTCTCCCTCCTTTCCTATATAATCAAATCGTCATCAATTTGTTTTCTTATCTTTATAATTATAACTGCTATTATAGAACCTACCACTATTGTTGTTATTATGATAGAAGCATACAAAATTCCACCTGTTCTAATACTAATGATTGCTTCTGCACTACTCATGTCATTTTCCCCTTGTTTCTTATTTCCTGGGGTTGAGTTGCTGTCTTTTAGTCCTAATTCGTTATAATCTTCTGCTATTTCTGCCATATTTTTTGTTAATCCTGTATTATTTTCTGTCATAGATTTTGTTAATGTTAGCGTAATCGTTTTAGATGTACCTGCTGCTATTTTTTCGTTTGCTAAACTTGTATTATATAATTCACCATTTGTCTGATACCAATCTTTATTTAATTCTGAGCTGAATTTTAAATCACTTGGCATATAATCTACTACCTTTTTCACATATCCATCTACTTCACCAACATTGCTTACTTTGATACTATATTCGATTAATACTACACTTCCATTCACTTGTTTCGCATCTAGTTCAACTTTTGCCATATTAACATTATCATATTCTCTTACTGTACTTCCTGCTGAATTTTGTATCAAAATTTTACTAATTCCTTTTTCCAATTGTAAATCAAAATTCTTTAATTCTATCAATCCTATATTGATATTAGCTATATCCGTATTTCCTACTGTTATAATATCACTTGATGCTACTTGCGTTGTAGCTCCATTTATGGTTAATTCATTCATAACTACATTTGAATTTTCACTCTCAGAAGCTCCACTTACTTTATACGTAGTTAATCCATATTTTGTTTTATCGTATTCAAATATTGCAATATATTTACCATTTGCTATATTTTGTAATATGTACACACCTTCTGAATTAGTAATAGCAGTTATTTCCTTTCCTTCACTATTTTTTGCTATCTCATTGGTCTCTACATTTAGTAATTTAACAGTTACATTTGCTAATAAAGGCTCTCCTGAATTTTTGATACCATCTGTATTTGAATCAATCCATGCACTACCTACTATCATACTATTTGTTTGTGTTGCATTTTGCGTATTATTATCTGTATTATTTGAATTTCCACCATTATTTCCATCATTATTTTCAACATTATTATCATCATCATTTCCAGCATATACATCAGATAAATTACCTTTTATAATATGTGTTATTTCAGGAGTAGCAGCTATTTCATTCTCTTCTACATCTACCACAGTTGCAGTATTAGTTATTGTTTTTGCATCCATATCTTCATGATGATCTACTAATGTTTTTATTGTGATGTTACTTGTAGATTTTGCTTCTACAACATCATAGATTTTTAAGTCATTTGAATTCTGTAGAATATTTTGTTCTTCTCCATTTACTAGGATAGATTGAATTTCCAAATCACTTGGAATATTATCTACTATTTCTATCTCTTGTTCTGCTGTACCAATATTTTCTATTGTGATATTATAATCAATTTCATTTCCTATTTCTACAAATTGTGTGTCTGTATTGGTTCTCATCTCCATTTTTATCTCATAAAATAATACTTCATCTTTCCATACGTTTGACCTACTTGTTTGATTGTTCACTTTTGTTGTAATAGATACCTTAATTTCTCCTGCTGTTTTGGCTTTCACAGTATAGTAGATTACTTTTGTTTCGCCAGCAGATAAATCACCAATATTTACTGATTTCTGATATGTCAATTCCTTTTCGTTCTCATCCATAACATTGTCATTACCATCTTCTTCCTTTTGATTTACATTTTCATCTGGATTATATTCATCATCATTTACGCTATCATCTCCTGATTTTACATTAGGATTTACTTCTACTAAATCATCATTTGTTATATTCGTAACTTCCATTCCTGATATAAGCATTAATGATTCTACTTCCACATTATCTGATAAATTGGTTTGAATATTTACATTCTTTTGCTCTGTATCAGATGTATTTTCAATAATAGCATAATAACCCATATAATCTCCAACATGGATTTTTCCTTCGCTTAAATCAGTAACTCTTTTTAGACTAACTCGTATATCAGAAGCTTCTGTTACATTTGTCATTGTGCTTTTTGTTTTTGCTTCTCCATATTGCACTTCTGTTTCATTTTTAATAATCGTTCCAGTCTTCACATCTTTGTTCACTCTTACTTCATATTGTATGGTTTGTGATTCACCTGCTTTTAAATTATCTATTGTTCCTGTAAAAGATTTGGCATCTGTGTTCTCTTGATAATAAGCTGCCCCTGTATATTCATAATGTTGCATTGGCTCTACTAAAGTTGTTCCCTCTGGTACACCTCCTATTACTTTTATATCTTTTGCCTCTTCTGTACCTGTATTAGAAACTTTTACTTGATATCGAATAACTTCTCCATTTTTTACAACTGTATTTTCTTTTAAGGTTTCTTCTCCTACCATTGCTTGTATTTCTGATTCAACCTTAGGTCCCACTCCTGTTTGCATAGCAATTGTAGTAGATGCCAATTTTATTTCCATGTCTGTTTCACTATTTGTTGCATTAATAGAATATCCTTCTGTTGCTACTTTGTTATATTCTAAGTTTTCTGGTATTGCCATTCGATAATTTGCTTGCACACTAGATTGTGGAGCTACTGCATCTAGTAGAACTAAATAAGATTTTGCTCTTAATCCATCCAAATTTTCTGCCCATCCATTTTGTTCATCTGTAATATCATCTGTTGGATTTTCGTTTTCTGAATAATATACTTTTGCATTGTCGACACCAACTACTTGTAATCCTTGTGTAATACTAATTCCCATATTATTTTCACTATCATCTGTTGGAAAATCCCCCAATATTTTTACATCTTTGATAGCTGATACATTACTATTTATAATTTCCATATTTGCTTCTATTTGTTTCGCATCAGCACCTTTTTCCATCATAACATCTTTCTTTTCTTCTTCTCCTATAGTTTCTACTGATAAATCACGAATACTATTTACTGCTGTAATTTCTTTTGGTGCTGTAATTTTAATTGGTGCATTTGCTATCGCATTATTAGCATAACTTACTGCATTAGCATTTTGGTATGCTAATATGATTTGCTCCTCACTCGTTGCTGCTGTTTTATTTACTTGTAAATCAGCTTCTACAACAAGAGTTACTCCTTCAACTGTTGAAGTATAATTTCTTTGTTTTCCATTTAACACTAAATTAATATTATTACCATTAATAGCATATTGAATCGTATCCTCAAATTCATTATTGTCATCGTATAATTTACTGATATTTGTAATATTAATTCCTTCTACTTGGTTTGGTAATGTAATGGTAAAGTTTGGATTCTCATATAAATCGTACTTTTCTTCATTTGATAATAAAGTTATTTTCATCGCTATATGATTACTAACAACTGTAGATAATTGGTCTGTATCTAATGCTATTTTACTTTCTGTTACAGTGTCTTTTAAATTAATATTATTTTCTACTTGGCTTTCTATTCCTTGATTATATTGGCAAGAAACCACATTATGAATACGAGATGCTCCTTTTACAACTGGATTTTGTTCTCCTTTTATTGCTTTCACATGACTGATTTCCAGTGTTCCTTCTGCTATAGGTTCTGTAATCTGTACTCTGATTGCTTTTGTTTGACTATCGCCATAATCTAATACCATACATCCATTTTCATTTGCTTGTGTATGAGCATCTATTGTTCCTATTACTTGATTAGATGATTGATTAATTACAGTAATTACTCCATTTTCCCCTAATATTTTGTCAAATTGTTCTTTTGTTATTAAAGTTTGAGAATAGAAAATATTAGCTGGGTTCTCTACTTCGTTAGCAGTATATGTACTTTCATTTTCTTGCACTACAATTTCATTTACCATTTTTGCTAAATTGACTTTTACATTAGTTCTTGTTGTGTATTGTCTATCAATTCCAGCTACTATCTTTCCCTTATAAATCTCATTTTCTTGGTTTTGTGTTTCAATTGTAACAACGGAATCTTTTTCTTCTTGATTTATCACAACTTGTGACGTACTTGTAATCTCTTTCTTGTTATATAATATAATTTTTACTTCTGGTTTTATCATGATATCATTAAATACTACATCTTTGTCATAAAGATACGTTAATATGATATTCTCTTTTCCTGAAGTTTTCCAGGTAACATTTCCTTCTTTCTCTTGATTGGTTAATGTAACTTGATTAATACCATATTCAAATTGATTATTATAAGCAGTCATAGTATTTAAATTAACTTGTGTCTCTACTTGTGGTTCCGCGTCTCCTACTTTAGGAGCATCTATTTTAGTCATGATTTCTTTCATTGGATAACTATTACTTCTGGTTCCTACATCCCAAGATAATTGGACTACTCTCTTTTCTTCTCCATTTATGTTAGACACCTTGTTTGTAATAATAGATACATCGTTGATAATATCTTCTCCGTGTTATTTCATCTATAAACTTTAATTTTGCTGTTTTAGTAGCATTTATCTTCTTATCTTTTTCTGAACTGTCTCTATAAATACCGCTAAGTGTTATTTTGCTTTCCACATCTAATAAACCTACTCCATATGTTTCTCTTTGAATAGGTTCAATTTTTATTGGTATCTCGATTGAACTTCCTGCTGATATGTTATATAGCTTAACTGTATTATTTTCTACCTTTTCAACATATTGATTATCAGATTCCACTAACTTAAAGTTCGTTTCGCCATCTAAACTAATACTTCCATTAAAATATCCCTCTTGCTTTACATTTAGATACATATAAAGCATAGTATCCTGCTTGCTTGGCACCATATCCAAATCTGATACATGTTCTCCCTTTTCATTTTTGAAATACACATTAAATTCTACATTATTGTTGTTGGTATTACTGTTGTTATCCAAAGCATAGCTAATTAGACTACTTCCAACAAAAATAAAATTTGTCATGGTCATTGTTAAAATTATAACCAAAACAACACTAATTTTGAAAACCTTATTTTTCATAGTATCCTCCTTATCATCAGGCACTTTATTTTACCTAATCCTTCAAATATATTATATATACTTATTTTGAAATAAATCAACCCTTATCTTTTGTATTTCATTAGTTTAAAGCGATTTCCTTCTACGGAAAATACACTCTATATTAAATTATGAAATAATATTATTTTTTTATTACATTTTGTAATATTTCCATTTTTGTATATAATCTCCTATTATTATACATCATTTTCATTACTTTTTCAATAGTTTCATGGCTAAAAAACAACCTTTTATGTAAATTTTTCTTACTGGTCAGCCTTATTATTTGTTGTTCTTGTGAGAAAGCTTACTATATTATTTTTGAAATACCGCATAAGCGACCAAATGAGCCTTGAGTGAGTACGATTGGAGCACTTACAGACTAATATATTTGATTTTGGAAGTTGCGACACACAAGGTATAAAATTCTCACTAAAAAGAAGAGAGCAAGGCTGACCAGTAACAAATTTTCCTGTTGTTTACTTCAGACTTAAAAGTTACAAATAAAAGATAACTAAAGTTTAGAAATAAAACCGTTTGACTAGTAAAGTTTTTTATATTATTTCATATAATGATTACAGAGGTGATTAATTTGAATAATATGAATTTTGATGAGAATACAATCAATAAATTGAAAGATATGATGAATAAAGGAGAGTTAAATGATGTCATGTCACAAATCTCTCCTGAAATGATACAAAATTTTTCTTCTATGATGTCACAAAATCAAGTAAATAATTCTAATAATGCTAATACTTCTTATAATACATCTAATAATACTAATAATAGTAGTAATTTTGATTTTAGCCAAATTGATATGAATACGATTTTAAAAATGAAATCTGTCATGGAGAAATTAAATACTTCCAATGACCCTAGATCTAATTTGTTATATTCTCTAAAACCATATTTACGAGAAGAAAAAAAAGAAAAAATAGATCAATATGCAAGTTTATTAAATGTGGCTAAAATTGCTGATCTTCTAAAAGATAATAATAAGGAGAATCCTCACAATGGCTAGTTTTTATAATAATTATTATAGATATTATAGACCTTATCCACCTGTGAATTTTAAAAATTCATTAGATACTATCAACCATTCTTCTCATGAGGACAAATCTCCCAATAACGATACTTCTCATGAAAAATCCCATGAAAAATCTTCTACAAAAGAAAAAAATTCATCTAGATTTTATTCTTTTGGTCCTATTCAATTCAAAAATCCTTTTTTTGATGACATAGAAAGTCCTATCTTTGAAATAATGGGAATCAAATTATTTCTAGATGACATTATAATACTTGGTTTATTATTCTTTTTATATCAAGAAGGTGTGCAAGACGAAATGCTATACATTGCTTTAATTCTATTATTATTAAGTTAAATTTTAATTACTCAATTACAATCTTATCATTTTCGATATACACATAAGCTTGTTTATGCATAGGCTCTTCGTCACGATCAATCTCCTTCACCACATTAGCAATTCTAATTTGTACTGCATCTACCAATCCTGCCGCTATAATTGCTTGTATATTTCCTTTTGCACCAGCATGTGCCAGACCTCTTAAAGCACCTAATACAATAATGTTATCAGATGCAATCACTTCAGCACCAGAGTTAACATCACCAATAACAACTAAACTACCTTCTGTCTCCATTTTTTGCCCAGAACGTAAAGAACCTCTATGAAATTTTGTTTCTGACACAGCTATTTCTTTCTCAAATGTCTTTATAATACTATGCAATCCTAAACTCTTTGGCATATCAAAATCAATTTCTACATCAATTTTACTCTTAATTAGTTCTTGTATCTCTTTTATTTCTTTATTTTTTAAAATTTTTCCTGTTACCATGATGGGTGTTTTCTCGTCTTTATACAATTTTTTTAATTCTGTCAATTTCTTTTTTAAAACTTCAATAATCTCTTTTTGTTCTGCATCTTCACTTAATTTAATAACAATTTCGTCTTTTTTTAAATTAATACTAACACAATTTCTCATTTTTATATCCTTTCCCTTGTCTAATTTTTATCCTAGATTGAAAAAGAAACAAGTATTACTGAACAAAATTTTATTTTAAAACCAGAATGTACGAGTTGTACCTGAGGATTTTAAAATAAAATTTTAACGACACAAGACGCAGTTTATTTTTCAATCTCTATTGCATAATTTCTATATAAGGTATTGCATTCATATCCTCTTCAATATTTTGTGTATTCATACCAAAATACTCTGTCATAATATCCCTTACAACTTCCGCTGTATAGTTTCCATGTCCTCCGTTTTCTACCATAACAACAATGGCAATTTCTGGATTTTCGAATGGGGCAAACCCAACAAACCAAGCATGTACCTTATTGTTTGGTGCTTCTGCTGACCCTGTTTTACCTCCAACACTAATGTTGAAATCTTTAAATCTAACATAAGCTGTTCCTCCGCTATCACTCGTAACAGATTTCATTCCTTCTAATACTGCATTTAAATGGCTTTGGTTAATTTCTCTATTTTCTGTATTGTCCTTTTCTAATCCTAATTTTTTATTAACAAATTGATTAATATCTTCTTTAGAAACTTCTGAACCATCAGCATTTCGGATAGTCTTTATAGTACTGACTTTTATCTTTTTGCCTCCATTAGCCAGCATACTAATATATCTAGCCATTTGTAAAGGACTAAATTCATTATCTCCTTGTCCGAATAACAGCATTTAAGGTGTTTCCTGGATTCCAATTTGGGTCATCTGCATGCATCTTTTGCTTAGTTTCTCTACTTGCCAATACACCAGCTGTTTCTCCTTGTAATTCAATCCCTGTTTTGTTTCCTAACCCAAAGTATCTAGCAATTTCCACCAATTTGTCAATTCCCATTTTATCACCTGTTTCATAAAAGAAATAGTTACATGATTTTTCAATAGCACCTGAAACATCTACCCAGCCATGCCCTGTATGATAATCTGTATAATACCAACATTTTGGTTGATAATCTCGATATCTTGTATAAATTCCTGTATCATTAATTTTTGTATTTAAATTAATAACTCCTGATTCTAATCCTGCAATTGCTGTTATCATTTTAAAAGTAGAACCTGGCGAATAAGAATTTTGCGTTGCTTTATTAACAAGTGGTTTTGCCTCATTGTTCGTATAATTGTTCCATGCTTCTGTGCTAATCCCACCAATAAAGTCAGCTGGATTATAGTCAGGATAACTAGCCATAGCTAAAACTTCTCCTGAATTCACATTCATGACAACACAAGCACCTGCTTTTGCATCATAAGCTTTTCCGAATCCTCCAGTAGCTATTTTTTGTATATTAGCAGCCAATGCATTTTCTGCTGTCTTTTGAAGATTAGCATCTATGGTAAGAACTACATCCGAACCCGCTATTGCTTCTTCTGCAATATATTCTGCTGTAGTAGTTCCATCTACTGCCATATCAATTTGTTTGGTTCCATTCTTTCCTTTTAAATATTCTTCGAAAACATACTCAATTCCCGTTTTTCCAATAATATCATTTTGATTATAATAATTTTTTCTACTTTCATATTCTTCACTGCTAATGGTTCCTGCATATCCCAATATGTGAGAAGCTAAATTCTCAGAAGTATATTGTCTAACTGGCTTTACT
This sequence comes from uncultured Clostridia bacterium, assembly GCA_949280815.1. Taxonomy (GTDB): domain Bacteria; phylum Bacillota; class Clostridia; order TANB77; family CAG-508; genus CAG-269. The sequence continues at coordinate 33,779 of CASDJM010000001.1, forward strand.
ACTACATTAATACCTGCAAACTTTTCAGAGCCTTCACTAAATTCTGCAACCGCTTCCCTTGGAATATCCTCCGAAATAGTTACTGCTCTTGTACTACTATATCCTTTTTGGGAAATTAGATAACGAATTCCTATTATCTTCCTCACTTCTTGTATGTTCGCATTTTGAATACTGTATTTATCTTTAAATTTATAAAAAGCTTTTTCTGCTGATATATTTTCATCTAAGTTATTTGTTTTTTTCCAATTTACTAAATTTTCGTCTGCAATTGTAAATTCAAATGAATCAATGCGAATTGGAAAGGTATCTGAATACGAACATTCATGTTTTTCTAATACTTGTATCATATTTAAAATAGCTGTATTTAAAGTATCTGTATCAACCTTACTTTTATACATTTCTAATGAAAATGTCATATTAGAAGTAACCAATTCAGTTCCTGTCCTATCTAAAATGGCTCCTCTTGAAGCCTCCAGCGTACTCTCTCTCGTTAATCTAGTATTCGATTGCTCTCTATATTCTGCTCCATGTACAATTTGAAGGCTGAATAATTTGGCAATTAAAATAATTCCAATAATATAAACTAAAACTGTTAAGATGTTAAATCTTAAATTTATATTAGATTTCTTTTTAGTACTTCGTCTTACCAAAATTTCACCTTCTTTCTTTTTTGTATGCCCCCTACCATCAGTTCAATGCTGTCAACTTAAAGTATTATTTATTCTATTTTAACAATTTGGAAGAATCTTAGAAGTATTTTGTCAAAATCTTATTTCCCTTATATTCATTCTCTATATAATATCCAAACTTCTGCATCAAAGGATACAAAATAATTGTCAGAATCAAATTATAAGTAAGTTCAATGGCTAAAATTTTAATAAAATTAAATATTTCCACATTAATAGAAATAAAAACATAATTTAGCAAATATGATAAAACCTCGAAAATAGCTGTTGCTACTACTGTCATAACCATAATTGTCATTCTACTATCTTTTGAAAAATTCTTATCAAAAACAGTTGCTAAAAATCCTATCAAACCTAAACCAACCATATTAATTCCCACTTTTGTTCCAATAACCAAATCTAAAAGTAATCCTATTATTAATCCATAGATACTTCCCATTGTTTTACTTCCAAATAATCCTATGAACAATATAACTATAACAAACAAATTTGGCATAACTCCTGCTATATTAAACCAATTGAAAAAATTAACTTGTAAAATATAAACTAAAATAGTAGTTAAAATCAACCCTATATTGATGATTGCTTTTTTCAATTAATTCACCTCTTTTTTTCTTATTTATTTGTTATGACAAGTACAGTATCCAATTTATCAAAATCTACTGCTGTTTCTACAATAGCATATCGATCTGTCATATTTTGCGTATTCGTCACTTTTTTTACTGTACCAATATGAATTCCTTTTGGATAAATACCACCTAATCCTGAAGTTTCTATGCTATCACCTTGAATAATATTAGCATCTGTTGGAATATACATCGCTTTCAAAGAAGATTTGTCATCTAATGTTCCCTTACATACGATACTATCCTTTGTCGTACTCATAGAACAGCTAACAGAACTTGCTGTATCAATAATTGTCTGCACTTTGGCTGTCGTATCTGTAACAGAAAGAACATGTCCTACTAATCCTTGGTCTCCAATTACTGTCATTCCTTCTTCGACTCCATCCTTTTTTCCGATATTAATAACAATTGTTTTAGCATAATTACTTATATCTTTATTGATAACATATCCTGGTATGGTTTTATATTCTCCATATTTTTCTGTTAAATTCAGATATTCTTTTAAAGTTTCATTTTGTGTTTTAACATTTTCTAGTTCTCTTAATGATTGTTCTAATTCACTATTAGCTTGTTTTAATTGCTCATTTTCTTCTTTTAAATTATTAATATCTGTAAAAAATGTATTGTTTCCACTAATTTTATTTTTTAAATAAGTTAATCCATTTTGAATTGGCATAACTAAATTACTTGCTATATTTTCAAAAAAAGAATTATCAGAATCTCCATTTGAAAAAATAACAATTAATATTAAAATAATAATGGTTATAATAATGCCTATTATTCCAGCTTTCTTATTTTTATACATTTTTGACTCCTAATTTTCATTATTTTCTTTTTCTGCTATTAACTAAAACTGTCTTTAATCTCTCTAAATCCTCTAATGTTTTACCTGTTCCTCTGACTACACAGTCTAATGGTTCTTCTGCTATATATACTGGCATTCCTGTCTCTATACTTAATACTTTATCTAAATTTTGAATTAAAGCTCCTCCACCTGCTAATACAATTCCTTTTTCCATAATGTCAGATGCTAATTCGGGTGGTGTCTTTTCTAGTGTTACTTTTACAATTTCAATAATTTTAGCTATTGATTCTTTAATAGCTTCTTCGATTTGAGTTGATGTTATTGTTACATTTTTAGGTAATCCATTCGATAAGTCTCTTCCTCTTACTTCCATTGACATTTCTGACATAAGTGGACTAGCACATCCAATTTGCATCTTTATTTGTTCTGCCGTTGTCTCTCCAATGGATAGATTTACTTCGCGTTTAATATAATTCACAATATCTTCATCTAACTCATCCCCTGCTACACGTAAAGAATGACTTACTACGATTCCTCCCAACGAAATAACTGCTACCTCTGTTGTTCCTCCTCCAATATCTACAATAATATTTCCACTTGGTTCTCCTACATCTAGAGCAGCTCCTATTGCAGCTGCCATTGGCTCTTCAATCAAATACACTTCTTTAGCTCCTGCTTGGATAACAGATTCTTCTACTGCTCTTTCCTCTACTTCTGTAATACCAGAAGGCACACCGACTACCACTCTTGGTCTCCCTATATTATATCTTTTCCCTACTTTTTCAATTAAATTCTTAAGCATTAATTGTGTTGCTGTAAAATCTGCTATTACACCATCTTTTAATGGTCTTACTGCTTTAATTTGCTCTGGCGTTCTTCCGTAACATCTCTTTTGCTTCATTTCCAGTCGCCATGATTTCTCCTGTTTTTCTGTCAATTGCGACAACAGATGGCTCTTTTAACACAATTCCTTTTCCTTTTAAAGTTACTAAAATATTAGCTGTTCCCAAATCAATTCCTATATCTTTTGATCCAAATGTAAAAAGTTTCATTACTTCTATCCTTTCTTTTATGTCCCCACTGGTTCCGGGATTAAATGGGGACACATACATATGAAAATAAAGATCAAGATGTCCCCATTTAATCCCGGAACCAGTGGGGACATTTGCTTAGTCTTTTGTTTCTGAAATCATTTTCGAAAAGATACTTGTGTAGGTTTTATTTCCTATCACTAGATGGTCTAATAATTGAATTCCCAATAAAGTAGTTGCATCATATAAATGATTAGTAAAATGAATATCTTGTTCACTTGGGGTGGCATCACCACTTGGATGATTGTGTACTAAAATAATTTTTGGTGCTTTCATTCTGATTGGTTCTTCTAAAATGTCTTTGATAGAAAGATTGGCAAAATTGGTACCTCCGAATAGCAATATCTTTTATTTTCAGTATTTCATTTTTATTGTTCAAAATAACAATTTTGGCAATTTCCTGTTTCTGAAATCTTAATTCTTCCATCATAATTTTAGCTAAATCAAAGGGTTCTTTGATTATTATCTTTTTAAAGTTAGTTGGCATAGTCATTCGATTCGCCAATTCACCTACTGCCTTTAATTGAATCGCTTTTACTTTTCCTATTCCATTGATTTGCATCAATTCTTCTATCGTTATATTGCGTAGAAAATTAATCCCTTCCGAATTTGTATCATCTAGGTTTAATATCTTTTGTGCTAATTGTACAGAGGTTTCCTGTTTGGTTCCTGTCTTGATGATGATAGCTAGCAATTCTGCATTGGATAATACCTTTTCTCCATACCATTCTAGCTTTTCATAAGGTCTTTCTAATTCTGGTAATTGTTTGATTCTAATTGGCAAAAAAACCGTTCCTTTCTTGTTCTAATTGCCCCTACTATACTTTTTTATAAATAAATATAGCAAGTACCATTCCAATAATACTTGATATACTAATTTTAAACATTAATGCAAAAGTGATTTTTACAACACTCAAGTCTAATACAATTGGATTTTCTAGTCCAAAGTTTTGACTATAAGATAACCACCAAAGCCAATTTACTCTGGATGCTAATTCTCCTAGTAATCCCCCTATTACTAATCCTGATAAAATGAATACTAATAAAATCCATATATTTTTTTCTTTTGTTGCCATTTTGTACCTCCAATTTTCCGATTTCTGTTACGGCTATTGCATTTTTATTCTACTTTTGGTATTATATCTTGAATTAACAAATTTTTCAAGTAAATCACTGGATTTAATAAAAAAACTAATTATAATTACCAAAAATTGTGCCTTTCCATATAATAATATAAGTAGTATAATATAATTAGTAGTAATTAAGGAGGAATTCACTTTATGAAAATAGAAAAACTTACTGATAATAAAATTCGTGTTATTATCAATTCTAATGAACTAGGATGTAATAGTTTAAACATACATAATATTATGACAAAAGCCATCGAAACCCAAGAAATTTTTTCTGATATTTTAAAGAAGGCAGAAAAAGAAGTTGACTTTTATACAGATGGTTGTAAATTATTAATCGAGGCCTTTTCTTCTTTAGAAGATGTCATTGTTTTTACTATTACAAAATTTTCACCTGATAATAATGTTAAGAAGAAAAAATTAATTGCAAAAAGAAAATCTTTTGATAAAATAACTGAGCAAGCTATTTGCCGTTTTGAAGATTTTGATACTTTTTGTGGATTTTGTAATGCCATAAAAAACGTACATAAAATTAATTATAACAAATTAGCTAAACATACCATTTTGTATCTATGGCAAGATTCTTATTATTTAGTTTTAAAAAACATAAATATGAAACATCAAAATATTAGTATATTTTATTCTATCTTATCTGAGTTCGGAAAAGTTCTTTCTTTTTCGAATAGCTTTGAATGTAAACTACTTGAACATGGTAAAACTATTATCAAGAAAAATGCAATAGATTTAGGAATTAAATATTTTTAATTTGTTACTAATTAGTTTCCCACTATCTCTTTGTTCCAAAAGTTCAAATAATTGATTTATCATGCAAAAACAATTCGGTTTTCTTTTAATCTGCCGAATTGTTTTTATTTTTTAATATACATAGTTTTGTGGATTATAGGCTACACCATTTTGTCTCACTTCTAAATGTAAATGTGGTCCTGTTGAATTTCCTGTTGATCCAACTGCTGCTATAGTTTGTCCTTGTGATACTTGTGTTCCTGCTGACACATATAATTTACTACAATGTCCATAATAAGTTTGTACACCATTCCCATGAGATATTACTATCATATTACCATAAGAACCTTTATACCCTGAAAAAGTTACCGTTCCAGATGCAGCAGCAGCAATTTGAGTTCCTGTTGAAGCAGCAATATCTAAACCTGTATGAGAAGAAACTCTTATGCTACTTCTTGCACCGAATCTTGATGTAATCGTTCCAGATATTGGTCTAATTAATGTTATACCAATATTTGCTTTTCCTCCTGATGTTGTAAGAGCTGTATTAACACTTCCTGTCGTCTCATATTTAGTTCCATTACTTTTAGGAACTTTATTTTTGGCTACTTCTACTACCTTAGCTGGTTCTACATATAACTTTGATATCGCCTCTTCTGAAGTAATTAAATCTTCTTCCTTTTGCTCATATTTCTCTACAATAGATATATTTGCTACATTCGAACTATTCTTTTCTTTCAAACCATTTACCACTTGTTCTGCTTCTTCAAAACTTGAAACATACAATTTTTCTTCATTATTATCTAAAACAGCATAGTAACGATAATATGTCACCCCTTGTTCTTTTACTTTTTCAAATATTTCTTCGTCATTTGCGACAACATCCTTTTTCAATAAACATAATTTATAATCAGGAAGATTAGCGACTTGTACAAAAGCCACACTCTCACTATCCTCTTCACCTTTTTCTATGTAGGCATTAATTTTATGTTGTAATTCTGCTTTATTCTCTGTATATCCTACCTGTTCTCCATTCATAAGAACACTGTAAGTAGGTTTATATAAAAAGGCAATTGTAGCTATAATCAAAAAAGTTGAAATCATAAAAAGAACGATAAACTTAATACTATTTTTAGTATGTATCATTACTTTTTTAAACATCTTTGACATCAGTCTCCTTTGTACCTTAATTATTTTTTCTTAAAAACGAATTTAAAAATCTATTGTAATAATATTGTAATATTTCTTTTTTTGCAAAGAGATTCTCTTGTGAATTTCCGTAAGTTTATTTCCTTTTTGAAAGTTTATCTTCTTTTTATTTCATTTATCTCTCATTTTCAAATAAGCCCTCTTTTTGAGATCAAATAGTGGACTCAAAAAGAGGGCTTTTTAGGAATATCTATCCCTTCTAATGTGCAACACATTATTGTTGTAATTCTGTTTTTACTGTACTGATTTCCGTCGTAGTTGCTTTTTGTGCTGGAACATAATAGCCTTTTGTTTGGGCTATTTTAAATAACTCATATTGAAAACTTTCATCATTGTTTCTGATTTGTTGAAATGTTTGTCTTAATTGCATGTTTTCTGATTCTGATATGGCTGTTTGATATGCCGTTAAATCTGCTTTTACACTTCCTAAAATATCATTTACCATTGCTTTTTCATCCATTGTTTTTTACCTCCTCTTAATTATTTAAAAATGTCATTAATTTTTGTTTTGTATTTAATGCATCCTGTGCTGATTTTGAAAATAGTTGTTTTATTTGAGGGTCAACAGCTTGTGAAGAATAAGTATTCAATTTCTGATATGCCGTTTCATGTGCTCCTATTAAATGTCTTAAATGTTGTAATTCCATTTGATTTAAATCTGCCATTTTTATCCTTCCTTTCTCTTTATATTTCTTATTTATTATTTCCATTTTCTTAGTCTTTATACATCAAAAAGAAGAAATTCAAGATAGAATTTCTTCTTTTTTTAAGGATCCTTAACACTAGTTTCTAATCATAGATTATTATTTTGATTCTTTTCTAATGTTATACTCTAATGAAATTATTATATAAGTACATACTACTAAAGATATTACTAATACTATAATCATAATTTTATTAATCCATTCTCCTGTTCTAATACCTATAATTACAGTTGCTTCTGACATATTATCTTTCGTATCACTTTCTTCATATTGGGCAGCATTTTCTGTACTTTCTATCTCTGCTATATTAGATTTTGTTCCTAGATTGCTTTGACCTTTAATCCATTTTAAGGTTACCATTAAGTCTTTGCTTTCTCCAACCTCTAAATCAACTTCACTTTCTAGTACTCCATCTGGTCTCATACTCCAATACTCTGGAAGTTCTATAAGATCGCATCCATCTGGCAACTTGTCTAATACCTTAGCTTTTCCTGCTAATTCTCCTTTGTTTGTTACTTTGATATTATATTTGATAAGTAAATCTGTATTTTCTAGTTCTTTTGCATGTATCTCTACTTTTGCTAGTTGGTTATCAAATAAACTTACATTTCTTCCTTTTAAGGTTATACTGCTAATTGTTTTTTCTAATGAAATATTAAAGTCTAGTTTTCTATAATAGTAAATTACAGTATCTCCTACTTCTGTTAATGTGCCTGTTCTATTATCTGTACTCTTTACAAAAGCATAATAAGGTATCTCTGTTTGTTTTGTTTGATATTTATCTCCTACAAACCCAGTAATTTGATATCCATATACTTCCTCGTTTTCTCCATGGGTAATTTCTTTTCCTGTTTCTACATCTACATATTTGATGTTGATTTTTCCACCTGGAATCTTTTCATAATAGTAAATTACTTCTATTGGTTCTTGTGTCATTTTTCCGGTTGCATTTGTTGGCTCTGGTTCTACTGCTCTGTAATTTTCCACTACTTTTCTTGCTACCTCATAGTTATCTCCTATACGTCCTTCTATGGTATCGCTTGGTAATAATTCTATTTCTTTTGCTCCTTCTGGTTGTTTTTCTAGATATTTTACAATTACTTTTGCCCTGTTGCTCTCATCATATACATAGATTACTTCGATTTGATTTTTGGTCATAACACCTTGTGCTTCACCTTTTATCTCTACTAATTTATAATTATCTATGTCTTTCTTTTCTGTTTTATAAATATCTCCTAAATATCCTTTTATTAATACATCTGCTGCTATTTTCTTTCCATTTTTGTCTTGATATTTTACTAATACAGAGGTTTCTAATGGTTCATAATAGTAAATTACTTCTTGTTCTTGTGCTTTTATTGTTCCTGTCGCATTGTTTGTTGATTCAACATAGTTATAATTTTCTATTTGTTTTCTATTTGTAGTATATTTCTTTCCTACTTTACCAACAATTTCTTCTCTATCTGCTATTTCTTTTTGATTGATTTTATTTACATATTTTACAATGACTTTTCCCTGTACATTTATGTTAGTATCAAAACTTACTGTCTTTTCATCTTTTTGATCTGTTTCATATAACTCTATTTTTCCGTTTACTGTGTTTGTTATTTTACTTCCTGCTAAATCAATGTCTTTGTAAACTAGTTTTAATTGTTTGGTTATATCTATTTTATAGCTTTCTTTTGTAGTTTCTGTATTAATATGTGGTAATTCTTGTTCAAAGGTTATTGTTTGTTTCTCATCATCATATACCCCTTCTGCTAAGTCTGATTTTGTTACATCTACCTTATATGGTAAGGTATCTACAATTACTACTTTTCCTCCACCTATGTAGTTTCCAATTTCTGCTTTTAAGTTAATTGTATAGTCAATAGCAGTATTTGCATTTGTTATTTCTTCTGTTCCTGTCTTAGTTAGCTGTGTATTTAAATTGGTATTTGTTAATTTGTAAGCATTTGTTACTGTGTATTGATAATTCGTTACTTCGTTGGTTTGTAATTCTTCTGTTGTTATAACAGCTTTTTCATAATGCTCTAAATCTCCTTTTTCTGTTTCAGTCTCTGTTATTGTATAGGTTATCTTTTTACCTGTTGCCTCATCATATTTTGGTAACCCTTTGTTCTCATAAGTCCATTTATTAGCTTGATTCAATTCTGCTGTTATTGCTGTCCCATTGCTTGGCGTAATTTTTATGGTTACGCTATTTGGACGTTTTCCTTTTAAGTTTTCATTATCATCCCAAACTTTTACTACTTTGATATTTGCTTTGTATTCTTGTTTTAGTGATACATCATCTACTTTTTCTTCATTTACAAAGTCTTTTCCGCCTTTATTTAAATGTTTTTCTGGATAATATGTTTTTATTTTTCCTGTTACTGTATTTACTAAGTCTTTTAATACATTTTGTTTTTCATAAACTACTGTTATTTGTTTGCTTATTTTCTTGGTATAATTTCCATTCGCAAAAGTATTAATATTATTGATTTCTTCTTCCCAAGTTATCGTATTTTTAGCTTCATTATAGGTTCCTCCTGCTAAATTTGATTGAGCCATATCAATTTTTGCTGGTAATGTATCTACTATGGTTGCTGTCGCTTTTCCCATATAATCTTTTATATTTATGTCATATGTAAGATTATAAGTTACTACACCATCTTCTTTTGTAAGTACTGCTACTCCATTTTCATCTGTTTTATTGGCTATTACTGTCTTTTGTGCACTATTTTCTATGGTTGGTGTTATTAATTGATAATAGTAGTTTACATCAATTGGTGCTTCTTTCATTTTTCCAGTATAGTTTTCAGGTTGTTCGCTAATACAGCTATAGTTTGCTGGAACTTTTGTTGATTTGCTTGTTGTATACTCTTCTCCTATGATTCCTGATTTAATTTCATCATCCGCTAATTTTATTGTTGTATTTACTCCTGTTTCTGCATCATAAATATAATGATGGACTCTTACTTCTGTTGCAATTTCCATTTTAGTTTCTTCTTCTGCTTTTGAAGTATTTTCTCCTATTGTTTCATATTCGGTTGGATTCTCTTTCTTTGGTGCTTGTAATTTTATAGTACCTTTTACTTCATTCTTCATGCTTTCTGCTGTATTATCTAAGTTTTCATATGCATAACTTAAAGAAATTGCTTTGGTAATTTTTATATTGTGTGCTTCTGAACTTGAGAAAGTATCAATATTGCTTATCTCTTGTTGCCATGTAATAGTTTGCATATCTGCATCGTAGTTTCCTCCATCTAAATCTGATTTTTCTTCATTAATTGGATATGGAAGTGTATCTACTATGGTTGCTATTGCCTTTCCTTCAAAATCATTTACTGTTGCATTAAATTCTATTTCATAATATACATTAGTATCTTTTGATGTTATCTTATCTTGCTTGCTTGTCTTATCGATGCTAGTTTCATAGCTTACTGTTGGAATGGTTACTTCATTCGTTTCTTCATCATCTACGATTGCTCTATTCGCTATATTTCCTGTTGTATCTTCTTTAACCGTTACTTCAAAACTTAAAGTTTTTACACTTGCTCCTTCTTCTCCTGCCTCTGGTACATTAATTGTAATTCCATTTGCTAAATCTTCTGCTACCATTTCTGCTTTGGCTTCTTCATCAATTTTGATAGAGCCTTCTACAAAGGTAGTCCCTTCTGGAATATTATCTCTTACGACTACATCTTTTTCTAAGTTTCCTTCATTCTTTACTGTGATTTTATAGGTTATTTTTTCTCCTGGTACTACATATTTTCTACTATTGTCTGTTGTTAATTCTTTTGATGCCGTTATCTTTGGTTCTCTTAGTTTATAGTAATAAATTACTACTATATCGTCTTTTGTATATGTTCCATTCGTCTCTCCAATAGAAGATAAGAACTCATAAGCATCTGAAGCATTTTCACTTGGTTTAGTTGCATAGATATTGCCAACAAAACCTGTTTTTATTTCATCTTCTACTACTTCTGTGTCTTTTGCTGGTACTTTGGTTGTTGTTCCTTCAATATAATGATGAACAATTACAGTTCCCGTTATTTTTTCGAATTCTACTTCAACTTCTTGGTCTTCTCTTAAATCTTCAAATTTGCTTAATTCTACGATTTTATCATCATTTGCTGTGAAGGTTATTTCTTCTCCATTTATCTTTATGGTTTTTACTTGATATCCTTCATCTGGTGTTATGATAATTTCTTTGGTTGAATCCTCACCATAAATTACTGTTTCATATGGTTTTTGTCCTTCCCCAGAAATACTTCCTCCTTGCACTTTTGATACTTGACCTAAAGAATCAGTTTCTTCATGCTCTATAACCTTTGTTGTTATTTGAGCTGTTTTCAATTTATAGTAATAGATTACTACTATTTCTTCATCTCCATAGGTTCCATTACTATTAGATGGAACTTCTACTAATTCATATTTTTCATTTACATTTGTTAAGCTTTGAGTTGTATATATTTCTCCTTTGTTTCCTTGTGTTACTAAATCTTGTGCTAATTTATTATTATCTAGTGGTACCTGATTTTCGGTTCCTTCTATATAATAATGTACTGTTAATGGTATTTGTTTTTCTTCATAGTAATAAGTAACAATTATTTTTCCTTCTCCATAAACTCCTGTCGCATTGTCTGGTACTACATATTCTTCATCTTCATTTTTTTCTAAGTCATATCCTACAATATCTAGTTTTGGTTTTGTAACGTAACTATCTCCTTTATCTCCATAGTATATTTCGTCTTCTGCTAATTTTGTATCTGTGTAATTTCCTGTTCTATCTTTTAACATATGATGTACGATTACACTTGGTTTTTCATAATCTTGTATCGTAAAAGTATGAGTTCCATTTTGTACAAATTCAATATTAGCTATTGCTGTATTAATTTGGTAACCTTCTGGTGCTTCGATTTCAGTTACACGATAAGTTCCGTAAGGTAATTGTGTAACTATTTTTCCTTCACTGTTAGTTTCTAGTTCTACTTCATATTCTGTCGCATCTTCTTCATTTGGTATTCTTTCTAATCTTATTTTTGCACCTTCTAGTTTAATATTGTTATCTTCTGCATCTACTTTTTCTATTTCTATTTTATTAGATGATAGGACATAGGTTACTACTACTTCTTTGTCTTCTGTAATATCAGTAAAGGTTGGCATTGTATAGGTTCCATCAGCATTTGCTGTAAATTTCTGTTCTTCTCCATTTACAGTAATTTTGATGATTTCATAGTTTGTATCTGGTGTCATTACAATTGATTTTGTGTTAGAATCTCCATATTTTACAGTTTCATATATGAAGTCTTTTTCTCCTGAAATGCTTCCACCTTTTATGCCATTAATTGGTTCTACTTTAGTTTTTATATTGTATTCTTTTCTGTTGTTGTCTACTTTTAATTCTAAGTTTCCTGGCTTTTCTGCTTCTAATTCTATTTCTTTACATCTTAAAATATATCCATCATAAGAGTTGTATCCACCATGATGATTTACAGTGAATCTACTATCTAACTGTAGCGCAGGATGTGCTGTTGTAGATCCACAAAGTACAATATCTCCATTTTCAAGTTGCACGATTTCTTTCATATCCATTATATGTGGAGTATTTTCTAAAGTTTTAGTATTTAATACTTTACCATCATTTGAAAATTTAATAATAGCATTATCGGTATACCCTCTAGCATTGGTTATTGTTTCTCCTGTAGATAACGTTGCGTTTTGTCGTTGGAACAGACCAATAACTGCAAATCCACCTTCTCTTAGAGCCGTTACTCCATTAAAAGCATCCCATCCATTCAAAGAATAGATTTCTCTATGATATTCTATTTTTCCATTACTATCATATTTTATTAATAGTCCATCACTGTCCCCTTTCCTCTGTACAACTTCTTTATTTGATAATCCAATGTTGCCTCCTTGCCATTTTGCTACTACTACATATCCTCCATCATTTATTTGTACTGCATTAAAAGCCTGATCAATGTCTACTCCTCCGAAAGTATCAACCCATTGTACATTTCCATCACCATCATATTTTGCTACAAATGCATCATTTTCTCCTTTATTAGATATATATTCATCGTCCTTAAAAAATCTTCCACTGCTTCCAGAAAGTCCAGCTATAATAAATCCATCATCATTAGTAGGCTTTATACTATTAATAGAATCATATTCGTTTCCATTGATTTGTTTATACCATACTATATTCCCTTCGCTATCATACTTTATGATGATTCCATCACGACTACCTGCATTCGTTATATTGCTTCCATTAGATAATACAAAACTTGCACTATAATGTCCTGCTACAATACAGCCACCATCTTTTGTTCCTATTGCATCTATAATAAAATCATAAGCACTTGAAGCTATTGTGTCATACCATACTATATTTCCTTCATTATCATATTTTACTATAATTCCATCTGCATCGACATTACCACCTTTAACCGTTATTTCTACATCATTTGATAATCTTATTGTATCTCTAAATTCTCCTACTGCAATATATCCTCCGTCTTCTGTCTGTGCAAATCCATAATAATAATCATCGTCTATGCTACCAAAAGTATCACTCCATTCAATCTCATTATCTTGATTATATTTTATGACAAGTGCATCTTTTTTACCATTACTTGTATAGGTTGTTCCATCAGATAATGTTATCGTATCCTCAAAAGATTTACCTGTAATATATCCTCCATCTGATGTAGCACATATTTTATTTAAATTATCTGTACCTGTTCCGCCAACCATTTCTCCCCATACGGAATAATATTGAGTTACTGCTGGTGTTACATTAGCATCCATTAAATTTTCTACTTCTGGATATACAGCCACATCATATTTGGCAATAATTCCTTTGCCTGTATTACATCCTCCTATCACATATTTTTCATCATCTGTTTCCACTAAGCCACCAATTGAGAATTCTATGTTTTGGCTCCATTGTTCTTCTCCCTTTTTATTAAATTTCGTTATATTATTAATATCTAATAATACAAATCCATCATCTTTTGTTGCTACAACGCCATAAATAGCACTTTTCTTTGCTTGATAGCTCCACTCAATTTTACCATCTTCACTATATTTTATAACAAAACCTTGAGCTCGATTGGTAGAACCAAAAAGTTCATCTCCATTGGATAATATTAAAGAATCACTACTAACTAATCCTACTACTAAATATCCTCCATCTTCTGTAGGAACAATCCCATTTGGCATATCAGATGCAAAACTTTCACTACCTGATCCAGAAATCATATCATACCATATTACATTTCCTCGTTTATCATATCTTGCTACAATTATGTCTTGATTCTGAGATGTAATTATTTCTCCATTTGCTAAAGTGATACTACCTGTAAATTGACCTTCCACTATATATTCATCATTTCCTGCTTTTGCTATACCTCCAATTTGAAAAGGATTTGCTTTGTTCCATTCTATATTTCCGTTTTTATCATATTGCAATAACAAACTACACTCGTCACTTTCTATTGTTATTTCTTTTCCAGTCCTTGATGAAGTTATACTGTTACTTCCAACATTTGCTCCTAGCATAACGCCCCCATCTGATGTTTCTAAAATGGCACTTATATTTTCAGAACTAGTACCTCCTATTATATCACTCCATAATATATTTCCTTTTGTATCATATTTTACTATAACTATATCAGTTGAGTACGATCTGTTACTTAATACATCTCCGTTAGATAGCGTAATAGAACTTTCTGATGTTTGACCTGCTAATATGTAATTTCCATCTGTTGTTTCTACTATCTTTTTATAATTTACGTCATATCCGCTACCACCAACAGTATCTGCCCATTCTATTTCTCCTTCTGCATTATATTTCATGATGAAGCTATTTCCTCCTCCATGATTAGTTAATACCTCTCCATTTGGTAGTGTAATCTTCGGAAAAGTAAAATATCCACTTGTTAAATATCCTCCATCTGATGTTTGAATAACATTGGTATTATAACTTAATTGTCCTCCTTCTATTGTCATTTTCCATTCCTGATTTAATTCAACTTCACCTGCTCTTGAATTTCCAACTCCAAAGTAATAACTTCTTTCTTCAATTTCTTCTGGTATTTCATATTTTTCTAAAGTTTCTAATTCAACTACTTTATAAAGTCCCTCTGCTAAATCTGCTGTAATTTGTCCATTTTCATCTGTTTTTAATACTCTGTAAGTTTCACCATTAATAGTTTCTAGTTCTCCTAACACTTCTCCCCTTGCATTAGTTGCAAAGGATTCTTCAGCATTTGCCCCTATCGCATATAAAGCAAATTTTACATTTGGTAATAAGGTGCCTATCTCTCCATCTTTTTTCTCTAACTTAAAGACTGGTTTATCTTCTATAGTTAGTGATACTATATTTCCATTTATATTAGTTTCTTTTACTTCCCCTGAGATAATATCTACTTGTAATTGTTCTCCTTGGTTATAAGCTTTCAATTTTATTGGTAAGGTTTTAATATATCCTTGTGGTGCTTCTGTTTCTGTTAGAGTATATTCTACTTCATCATTTTCATCTGTTCCTATGTATAATCCATCAATTGTTATTTGACCTGCTTCATTCGTTGTATCATTTTGTGCTTGATCCATTCCTGGTCCTTCTATTTTGAATTTTGCACCTGATAAAGTATCTGTTGTATTCTTTTCTACTTTTACAATCTGTAATTGATATGTTGGTCTCGGTTCGTTTTGTAGTTCTAATGTTAATACTGGTATTTCATCTTGTTTCGTTAATTCTGCTTTATAGACTTCTCCATTTGTCAAATTGAATTTATATTCACTATCTTCTCTAGTTATGATAAACTTTACTGGCTCTCTCATTAGGAAATAGCCATTTGCTTTGGTTTCTTCTATGGTATATTCTTCCCCTAAAAGAAATCCTTTTGAACTAATTTCTCCTTCTTGGTTTGTAGTAAACGTCGTTCCACCTTTTCCATCTCCTATTATTTTAAATTGTGCTCCTTTTAACTTTTCTCCTGTTTGCTTGTCTGTCTTTATGATTTGTAATCTTGCCTTTGGTTCATCTTCTACTTCTAGTTTTACTTTCCAATCTTTACCTTCTCCTTTTGTAACATTTATATTTCTTGTCGTTCCATTCACTTTATTTACTTGTAAATTACCTTGTTCATCGATTTGTGTATTAATTTTAATTTCATCTTCGTTTAGTTGATATTCTTGTGGTGTTTTTGTTTCTTTTATAGTATATTCTTTTTCTGCATATAATCCCTTGATTATTAATTTTCCATTTTCATCTGTTACTGCAGATCTAGCTTCTTGTGTTTGTGTATCTGTTACAATATAAGTTGCTCCTTTTAGTGCTTTGTCTGTTTTACTTTGATATTTTGTTAATTCTAAATCATATTGTTCTGCTATCATAAATCCTAATTTATTAGATTCTACTTTTGTTCTATATTTTCCTTCATCTGTGTCTAAACTAAAGTTTACAGCATGTGTACAATAACTTACTTCATTATAGTTTAATCCTTCTGGTATATTTAATTTATAGTTTATTATGAAAGTCTTATCATCTGGCATTACATAATCTTCAAATACAACTATATAGCTTTTTATATTATCCCAATTTTCAACGTTCTCTGCTGTTACCCAACCATTTTCTTTATTCTCCACATCTATTGTTGGATTTTCATTTGTCGTATAATATATTTGTGTATATGCTTTTAAATCATCTGGAACTTCTATTCCTGCAGCCTTCATCGTTGTTGTAAATTGTGAATTTAAGTCTTTTCCATTGATAACATAACTATTACCTACAAAAGGTATTCTTCCCATTATAACAATATCACTTATGGTTCCTCCATAGTTGTTTGTAATGTTGATAGAAACTTTCGCTTCCCTTTGATTCTTATCTATCTTTGCTATTCTTGGTGCTACTGTAATGCTTCCTTTACTATCATACTCTGAAGCACTTGAACTGGTTAACAAACTACTTGGTGATACTAAAATCAATTCACTTGTTGAATAACTTACGATTTCTTGTACATTTGCATTATTATTTACATCGTATTGATCTATACCTGAATAATAATAATCTTCTGCTTGTTCATTTGATGCATATAATTCTATCTTAGTATTGGTTGTTGAAATGATTGGATCTGATGTCATATCACAGTCAACTATTATATTAAATCCTACTTCTATCGTATTGCTTGTATATATTTTGATATAAAAATTCCCATCTTCTTCATATACCTCATAATTGTCTATTTGAACATGAGTATCATTTACCCTTACAGCATTTACATGTAAATCTATAATCTCTTTTGGAAATTTTAATAAAAATGTTCCATTTATCCATGCGTCTTGGTTGTTTTTCTCATCTCGTACAGCTTTTATTATTATGTTATTTCCACTTGTTGTTTGTGTTGATGTCGCTTTTGGTTGTGCCTCTACTTGTGCTATTGACATTCTATTCTCATAAGAAGCTTCTCCATATTTTGTTTCTATATATCGTATATCATCTGTTCCATCTGTTCCAAAATTTACATAACCAGATAGTCTTCCTCTTATATATTTTAATGTCTCAAATTCCTCTCTTGTATATCTATCAGTTAATTTTTGATCATCTACTTCTTTTATATTTATGATTCCTAAGCTTACACCTGTTACTGGAGTACTCGTTTCTATTCTTATATGACTTACTCCTTCATCATAATAATATGGGTTTTCTTCATCATATTGTTTGTATTCATCATTTGTAAATTCTACTAACAATTCATTTGTCTCGTCATTATATACTCTTATCCATCCGTTGTCTTCTTTTAAGAATCTTGGGTCATTTCTTTCGAAATATAATCCTGTATACTTTACGATATCTCCCATTTCTCCTGCTGTTGTTTTGTCAGATTTCAAAAATTCATTTGTCTTTTGAACTTCATTTTCATCCACTAATAAATTTCTGGTATCTTTCATTATAATACCTGACTTTTCTACACTGTCGTTTATTTGTACAACCCACTCCTCTGGATAATAATCTTTCTCTTCGACTTTACCTGCGTTATTATATAGTTGGGTTGGTTTTGATTTTGATACTATCCATCTATGGATTGGTTCTTTTACAAAATCTCCCATATATATCTGAAAAGTTATTTCTTCTTGTATTTGTGTTTCCAATGATATCGTTATATTATCATCTACTACATTTGATTTATATGGGGTATCAAATTCCTCATTATCATTATTATATCCTTCATAGTGTGCTGCAATTGGTATAACAAGTTTCTTAAATTCTTCTATTGCATCATATGCTTCTTCTGGATATTCTATTAAAAACTCATACTCATTATATATATTATTCCACCATACAGTAGTATAGGCATTTGATATTATGTTTCCTGTTTCATCTACCTCTGCCTTTCTTTGTGCTGTATATTTTCCAGTTTCTTTATTATAAGTATACTCTACATTTGTTCCTGATATTTTTACATCTAGTGGTTTATATCCATTAAGTTCTGGTATTGTTCCCTCTATATATGATTTACTTAGTATTAATTGATTTGCTGTTTCTTGTGTCACTACTTTAAAAGATAGTCTCGTTCTATCTTCTTTCTCTTTTCCTACATAAATAGTTCTTCTTCTATTGCCCATATCATTTTTATAAGTTTCTGGAATAGAACACGTTACTTTTCCATACCAATCTACTGTTAAATCTATTTCTTTCCTTATTTCTGTTTCTGTTCCGTCTTTTGCCACATAAGTTCCTGTTAATACTACTTGATTTACTCTACTATATTTAGTAGTATCTTTCCCTATTGCATCTATCCTAGTTGTTTTCTGTGAATAATCCCCTGTTCTTACATTTCCTGTTAACAACTTCTGCGTTCCGTTTTCTATAGTATTTAATTCTATCTTTTTCGTATTTGTATTAATATAATTACTTTTTACCTGCTCATCTTTTACGATAGCAGTATTAAAATAGAAGTTATTTGCATTGACAGTTATAATTGGATTTTTTAATGACCCTTCTGTCAATACATTTAATTCTAAATATAGTGTATCTTCTTTTCCTATTTCTTTACAAGTTCCTTTTATTCTCTCTGCATAGCCATCTTCATCTAAATCACGCAAAAAGAATGCATTAAATTGGACACAATTGCTAGTACCTTCTACTACTTCTTCTCCTTCTTTAACTTGCTCATACGTCATTGCTCTGGCTAATTCTGTATCTATTTCATTAAGTCTGTCTGATTGCATTCTCACTATTAGTATTACAATTAAACCTAATACTGCCAATGCAATTCCCATGCTAATGATAACCTTATGTTTTCCATTCTGTCTTTCTTGTTTCATAAAATTCCCTCCAAAAATCATATTTGAAATATTTTTATTTAGCTTATTATATTATCTAAAAAATTCAAAGTAAATATGAGATTTTTCAAAACAAAAAAGAACTCCTCGTTTTTCATTACGGAAGCTCTTTTTCTTTGTTTTATTTCTTTTTCTTTACATTATCATTTTTTTTGTGTCATATTTCTTAATATTTCTCCATCTCTCCTAGGGAATAAACATTTTCACAATGTTGCATATTTTATTCAATAACCTCTAAATTAGCAAATTTTGCCATTAGTCTCTTATGCCCTGCTTTGTCAAAATTAATATCTACCTTTAAATCTTCTCCTTCTGGTTCTACTAAATTAATTGTACCTTCCCCAAATTTTTTATGAAATACCCTTACACCTGCCTCATATTGTGATAAATCGATTGTATTCTTATTTGATACTTTTTTGCCTAAATTACTTAAAAAGTTCTCTGCTGTTCGGAAAGAAAAACTACTATTACTTTTAGCTACCATGACTGGTTCTTTCTCATTTACTTTATACGTTTTTATATTACTTCTATTCTTACTTCCATAAGTCCACGTATAAGAAGAATCTTTAAACATTTCTTCTTTATTAGAAGTTTGCCCAAATGTTTCTTCATATCCTTCTAATAATTCTTCTGGAATTTCTTCTAAAAATCTTGACACTGGATTGTAGCTGGTTGAACCAAATATCGTTCTTTGCTTACTACAAGTCAAAAATAGATTTTCTTTTGCCCTTGTAATTCCTACATAACATAGTCTTCTTTCTTCCTCTAATTCTTTTGGATCCATCATTGACTGATGTCCTGGAAAAATCCCCTCTTCCATTCCCACCAAAAATACCACTGGAAATTCAAGTCCTTTAGCACTATGAAGAGTCATTAGCGTAACCGATTCCTCTTCTTCTTCCATATTATCTAAATCGCTGGATAAAGTAATTCCCTCCAAAAATTCATTTAAAGAATTTTCTGCAAATTCTTCTTCAAATTCGATAGCAACCGTCAAAAATTCATCTAAATTGGCTATCCTATTTTCTGCTTCTATAGTATTTTCTTGCTCAAGTGCTTTTGCGTAGCCTGACTTTTTTAGCGTTAATTTAATCAGCTCTGATATAGTTATGCCATCTTTTTTTGTCTTTAACTCTTCTATAATATTGATAAATTCTCTGGAATTTAAATATACTCTATTTAATCCATATTCATCTGCCTTTTGGATAACTTCATACATAGAAATTTCATTTGTAACAGCTATTTGCTCTATTTTTTCTAAGCTTGTCTTACCAATTCCTCTTTTGGGTTCATTAATAATTCTTTTTAGACTTAAATTATCATTACTATTTTGTATCAACCTCAAATAAGCAATAATGTCTTTAATTTCTTTTCTCTCATAGAATTTTAACCCACCTATAATTCTATAAGGAATATTTTCTCTCCTGAAAATATCTTCAATGGCTCTAGATTGTGTATTCATTCTGTATAATACTGTAAAATCTGAATATCTATAATATTCTTGTCTTTTCAAATGTTCAATTTGTTCTACAATATAAGCACCTTCATCATATTCATTATCTGCCTGATAAACATGTGGCAAATTTCCTTCGTCATTTTGTGTCCAAAGTTCTTTTTTATATTTTACTTCGTTGTTTTTAATAACACTATTAGCTGCTTTTAAAATGTTTTGAGTACAACGATAGTTTTGTTCCAATTTTATAATTTTAGTGCCAGGAAAATCCCTTTCAAAGTTTAATATATTTGAAATATCTGCTCCTCTAAAGCTATAAATTCCTTGATCATTATCTCCTACTACTGTAATATTTCCATTTTTAGAAGCAAATAAAGTAATCAACGTAAATTGTGCTTTATTTGTATCTTGATACTCATCGACCAACACATACTGAAATTTATTAGCATAATATTCTAATATGTCTGTATTTTCCATCATAATTTTTATGGTATAGTTAATAATATCATCAAAATCAATGGCATTATTTTCTCTTAATCTTTTTTGATATAACTCATAAACTGTTGCAATCTTTTCTTTTCGAAAGTCCCCATTGGCTCTCAATGTGTATTGATCTGGTTCTAACATGTCATTTTTCGCATTACTAATTTCAGATAACACACTTCTATCTGTAAACAATTTGTCATCGATTGCTAAATCTTTCAAGCAAGTCTTTACTAACGTTCTTTGGTCCGTTGTATCAAATATGATAAAAGACGAATCAAATCCTATTCTATCAATAAATCTTCTTAAAATTCTTACACAAATAGAGTGAAAAGTTCCCATCCAAATATCTTTGGCTGGTTCTCCCACTAAATTGACAATCCTTTCTTTCATTTCATTAGCTGCTTTATTCGTAAAGGTAATCGCCAAAATATCCCATGGCTTTGCACCTTTTTCTTCTATTAAATAAGCTATTTTATGTGTTAATACTTTCGTTTTTCCACTTCCTGCACCGAGCTATAACTAAACATGGTCCTTCTGTAGTTGTTACAGCTACATATTGTTTATCATTTAATCCTTCTATTATGTTTTGCATTTTTCTCTCCTTTTGCTTCGTCTTATTTTCTTTCCTAATTATATAATCCTTAATCATAAAAGTCAATAGAAACGATAAAATTTCAAACATTTTTTCGCTCATTCTTAAGCAACAGAAAAAACTACTTGATTATTTCTAAATCGTTGTTGCTAAAACACCTATTAAAAAACCTATCATATTCCCGAATAGCCGTCATTCTTCCATGATATAAATTGTTTGCTTCTGGTACTAATTCTCCTGACACAATGTATAACATAGCACCGAGCAGCAAAACTTAAACAAATACTAATTACTTCTTCTGATATAGACCCTACTATTGCACCAAAGAAAGCTCCTATTCCTGTTGTTATCCCTGATAATATGACATAAAAAATTACTTTTGACTTTTTCATTCCTCCATTTTTCATAGGTACTGCCATAGATATTCCTTCTGGTAGATGCCAAATTAGACAGTTATCATCTTCTATCTTGACTAATTTAATATTTAGTATTAATTTAGTCATCGCATTTTGTTTGCTATTATTTATATTATCTATGTATCTAATTCATAAATATATAGAATGTTTGAATCTGTATCAAATACAGCTACTGTAAAGTTATAAGAATGCCTATCTTCATCCATAGCATATTTACATACTTTGTTGTGCAACCTTTTTGTTATAGGTAATTCTCTCCAATTAGTATTCTCTTTCGCTCTATTCACAAAATTATTGGCTTGTTTTTCTGAAAAATATATCTTTTCTAGTAATTCTCCTTCATTTTGGTTTAGAATAATCATATAAGTCATCTAAGGCAATATCTAACTTTCATTTTCCATTATTTCTATTACCTTTTACAACCATATTAGCACTATGAATTGAAAAGTATAAATCTTTATTATTAAAGGAAATAGAAGCATCTTGACCCTTAGCAACAAATTGTTTTTTCCCTTTTATTTCATCAGCTATTATACTGTCTTAATATGTAAATCTTCTGGCTTTTTTTCTAATGAATGTTGTAAAAAATCAGCGGATATAGTAAATTTAGCATATATCTTCTACCAACTTCAATTACTGTTTGCCAAAATGCGTATTGCATTGCTTTAAAATGACTTTTTTCATATTGATTTTTGTTTCCATACATATTAAATATAAAACTAAAACTTGTAATTAATAATTTAAAATTTTCATCTTCTTCTCCATAGTTATTGTTTTCTAATTTATTAAGATTATCTTCAAATTTTTCTACTTTATTGACATTCTCAATATCTGTGTTAATTTGTTCTTTTAATTTCTCAAAATTTCCATAACGCAATTTATCTAAACCAATATTACTATTTCTTACAGATATTTATATGGTATAACTTTATTTTTATCATCTAAATCAATTATTTTATCATACATACATATAATTCCACCTTCTCCAAGAGTTCCAACTTTTTCTATTACTTTAAAATTAGATATCATATCTTTACTTGGATTTGCACTCTTTTTTATTTCTATTGGATGTAATTTCCCATTTTGCTCTATTATTAAATCTATTTCTTTCTTTTCTTTATCTCTATAGAAATAAATTGGTGGTCTTAATTCACCACTATTGTAGTAACTTTTTATAATTTCTACTATAACAAAATTTTCAAAAAAGTTTCCTGCCATATTTCCTGATTCCAATACTTCTTTATCTTTCCATTTTGTTAAATATGCAACTAATCCTGTATCTAAAAAATAAACTTTAGGTGTTTTTACAGCTCTTTTTATTATATTGTTATAATATGGCTCTAATAAATATACAATGTTTGATGATACTAAAATGGATAGCCATCTTTGTGCTGTCGGAATAGTTATTCCTACTTCTGTAGCCACACTATTTAGATTTAATAATTGTCCTATTCTACTGGCTAATGCTGTCATAAATTTTAAAAATGTCAAAGTATCTCCTACTTGCGTTAAGTTTCTAACATCTCTTTCTATATAAGTGTTTACATACATTGAATAAAACATTTCAAAATTGCTTTCTTCTTGGTATAAAGCTGGCATAGTTCCTTTATGAATAATATCCCAAATTTCATCATATGAAATCTCTGTATCCATTTTTTTTCTTTTTTCAAAGTACTCTTTGGTTGGTATAAATGGCTCATTAAAGTCTGTTTCTTTAATTTCTCTTAAGCTTAATCCCAAAAGATTTAATATTCCAATTCTTCCAGCTAAACTTTCACTTACATTTTTCATTAAATGAAATTGTTGTGAGCCAGTTAAATAGAACATTGCTTTTTTATCACTATTATCAATCGCTATTTTGATATATCTTAACAAATCAGGTGCATATTGTATTTCATCAATAATGATTGGTGGTTTATTTGATTTTAAAAATAAATTTGGATCTTCTTTTGCTGATTGATTTAATATCATATCATCTAATGTTATATAATTTATGTTAGATTTTACATTTTTTAGCATTGTTGTTTTTCCAACTTGTCTGCTTCCCGTAATCAAAATAGCTTTAAACATTTTTTCTTGTTTTCTTATAACATCTTCTGCACTTCTTTTTATATATTTCATTTTTCTACCTCTTTCGACCATTTTAATATTTAATATTATTATAGTCGTTTTTTTGTCTCTTGTCAATCAATTTATATAAGATTATTTAGTTTTTTAAAATTAAATACAATATCTAGCTGTTTGTCTTGGTGTATTTCTATTTTATTAATAATAACCTTCATCATTTCAGGTGTTGGCTTTTCTAATTTTAGAAATTCTTTAATAACCTTCTCTATTTCTTTACTATCATCTTGACTAGTATCTTCTTTTTTGCTTTTTAACTCATTGTACTCTTTTTCTTTCTGCTGTATTTCTTTCATTAATTTATTAAATAGCCTTTCATACATTTCTTCGCTAACTTTGCCATTTAATTTATCAACATACATTCTGTCTATATTGTCTTTTATAAGGTTTATTTCTGTTTGTTTTTGTTTTAGTATTTTTTCATAATCCTGTTTCGTTCGTTTGTTCCTTATATTCAATTCTATCTTTTTACTATCGATTGCTAAAAATAAATTTTTTATATATTGTAATATGTGTTTTTCTAATGCTTCATAACTAAATCCATGTGAGGTACAAAGCCCTAATTTTGAGTTTCTACGATAATTATTACATACCATATCTAGTTTTCCGTTTTTTCTTGTTCTTACTCCTATTTTGTGCTTACATTCATAGCAAATT
Source organism: uncultured Clostridia bacterium (assembly GCA_949280815.1). Lineage (GTDB taxonomy): Bacteria > Bacillota > Clostridia > TANB77 > CAG-508 > CAG-269. Next base: position 58,841 of record CASDJM010000001.1, read on the forward strand.
AATAATCCGTCTAATAAAAATTTATGCTTTTTTTCACTTCTATTATATTTTTGCACGATTACCATCTTTTGTACTTTGTCAAAAATTTGCTTTTCAATGATTGGTTCGTGTGTGTTTTCCACAATATTCCACTGTTCTTGTGGATTACTCTTAAGTTTTCTGTTTTTATAACTAATTCTACTTCTCTTATTTTGCACAGTGTTTCCTATATATACCTCATTTTTTAATATGTTTTTTACTGTTTTATTTTCCCAAAATGTTGCTTTGTTGTATCTTAATTGATTCGCTGTTGGTATTTGGTTGTCATTTAGATAATTTTTGATGACTCCTATTTCTTCTCCGTAAACTAGCCTTATGAAAAATAGTTCTTACGATTTCCGCTTCTGGCTCACATATCATTAATTTGTTTTTATCATTTGGTTTTTTTGCATATCCTAGTGCTGTTTTTCCTCCTACCCATTTGCCTTGTTTTTGCATTGTATGTAAGGCTGTCCTAATCTTTTTGGATAAGTCTTTGGAATACATATCATTTAAGATAGATTTAAATGGTGCTATGTCATTATTTCCATTATTAGTGGCAAAAGTATCTATTCCATCTGTTACAGAGACATACCTAACTTTATGCTCTGGAAACCATTTTTCAATATATTCTCCCGTTTCTATGTAATCACGACCTAAACGAGATAGGTCTTTTGTTATGACCATATTCACTTTTGCATTTTCGATATCTCTAATCATTCTTTGGAAATCTGGTCTGTTAAAGTTTGTTCCTGTATATCCTGGGTCAATATAAATATCTATCAGTTCATATTCCCAACCTAAATTTTTTACATATTCTGTTAGTAAGGATTTTTGGTTGGTAATACTTTCACTTTCATCAAAGCCTTTGTCTACATCTTCTTTGGATAGTCTTATATAAATTGCAACTTTATAAATTACTGTTTTTATTGTTTCAAGCATTTCTCCTCCTTCCTATGCTTGATAAAAAAACAATTTGAATTCCTTATCATTATATCTAACTTTTTAAGAAATTCAAATGCTGAAATAATAAAAATTTATTATCCCTTTTTCTCCAATATATCAATTAAAAAATGAGATATTACATTTTCTATTTCTTCACCCTTTTCATCAAAATACACATTAATTTTAAATGTTTCGTTCATAGTTTCTCCTGTTTTTTATTAATATTTATTCAATTTATATGCTAGAAAAACTTTATTATTCTCATATAAATTATTGATTGAAGGGGCTTATTTAAAAGGCTAAACACTATATTTTTATTGTTTTATCGTATTACCATTCCTTTCTGTGATTTATCATTATCCTCTATTAAATATATATATTTTTTTTTAAAAAAAACCGACCATAAATTAAAAAAATTTTATTTTTCTGGCAAAAACTAGATAATAAAATTACTGAAAAAATAAAAAATATGTGTTGTATTCGTGGTACAACACATACGACTTATTTTGAATAACACCGATTCAATTTTGCATCTAAATAATAATATATAATCTTGTACTTGTCAAATGGATTTCAAGTTTTTAGTTTTACACATTAAATCCTTTGCTTTCCATATATTCATATACCATATTTTTATAATCAATAATAAACTTTTCCCTAGTCTTTTCATCAATCTAATCTAATTCTAAATATGGTGATATATCTTCTATTTCAGTTAATAAAAGCGTATTATCTTCTAGTTTTATAAAATCTATTCTTTGAATTCCATAATAATTCCCATTCATTATACAATAAAAAAGAAAAGAATAATGCTAACATTTTGTTTACTTTGTTATCATAAAACACATTAATCATTTTATCAAAAAATTATCCCTTATGGTAAGATAGTTGATAGCATGTGCTATCGACTCCTTACCTCCACTCACAAAATTTTGTATTTATAAAAACTCGATGATACTATTACTGAAAAAAACTTGAAGTGTCTTCATTTTGTCCGCTTGTATTGTTAGTAGAAAAAGAAAAAGTATGTGCATTCGCGGGTACACATACAACTACAAGTTTGACCATTGGAATCAAACACATTTATTTTGTAATTAAATAATAGTATATTCTTTTGCATTTGTCAAATCAAACTTCTTCATATTCTACATTATATTGTTTTATTAATTATTTTTTAAATCATATCTATAAATTTTAGTATAATGTCCATCTCCTAAAGGTGCTTTTTCTAAAAATTTCCATCCCATTTTTTCATAATAATTTTCATGGTCTGTAATTAAATATAGGTATTTGTAGTCCATTTTCCTAGTCTCCTCTATTACTCTCTTTTGTAATAATGTTCCTACGCCTTTATTTCTATATTCTTCTTTAACAAATAACGCTGCCATCCATGGGTATAAATCTTGTCTTGATTTTAAATCATTTCTCCATATTGAAACAACTCCTATTACTTCTTCTTTACATTTAGCAATATACATTTGAGGAATATCTTTCTCATTTAATGAATATTTTGACCTATAAATTACATCTTCTAATTTATTGTTATGTTCCTTATCCCATTCTTTCCATATCCATTTTGATACTTCTTCCAAGTGTTTTATATCATCTAATAAATTGATAACTTTAACTTCTTCTATCAACATATTTCTTCTCCTTACTGTATCTAATTTTCATATATATCATCATTTATTTTTAATACCATTCTTGTCCAATGAGTTTTAAATCCTAATCTTTCATATAAATCCTTTGCAACATTATATCCTGATACATCTAATGTCATATCTTTATCTTGCTGTTTTGCTATGTCAATCATTTTATTTAATACTATTGTTCCTATTCCTTTCCCCCTATATTTTTCATCTATAAAAAATCTATATACATATATTTGTTTTTTATAATTTTTTATTCCTATAAATCCAACCATTTTGTTATCATCCATGATTTTATAGTATTCTTCATTTTCTTCAAAAGTTAACTCTTCTGGTTTTATTATTCTTAATTGATATATTGGATCAACTGTATTATGATGTTTCCATTCCTCTATAATCCATTCTCTAAAATAATCATTATTTTCTTTTTCCAATTTTACATCTAAATTTTCCATTTATACTACTCCTATCATTTTTCTTTATAAGATTATCATAAGCTTACAAATTTTACAATAAAATCATAAAAAGAATTACTTGCAATTTTTCTTAAAATAAATTGTCCATTGGTAAGATATTCGATAGCATACGCTATCGCCTACTTACCTCCACTCACAAAACTATCAAATCTATATTCTAAACTCTTTTATTTTCAATGATTTGAACATTTGACTACCTATCAAATTTGACTACCTTACAAATTATCAAAAATTTGATATTTTTTGGTACAGAAAACTTTGTATTTATAAAAACTCACTAATAAAAATACTGGAAAAAACTTGAATTTTTTTATTTTGTTCGCTTGTTTTGAGTATAGAATTATAGTAATATATTAACAACCTTACGTTAAAGAAAAGGCTAGCCTTTTCTAAAAGGCGGAAAGGGGGTCTACAAATGACCGTTGGTGATGCAATTCTTAATTTAGTTGACAAGTTACTAACTGAAAGAGAAAAAGTCATAAGACTAGAACTTTCACAGCAACATCAATTAAATAAAGATGAGCAATCGGACAAAGACTAATTGTAGACATACATAAGTCGATAGAGTAGATGGTTGCAGTCTGCTCTATTTTTGAACAAAAAATATGTGTGTAGTTGCATTACACACATGTCTACAAGTTTGACCGTTGGTAAATCAAACACATTTATTTTGTAATTAAATAATAGCATATTATTTTGTATTTGTCAAATCAAATTTCTAGAATTTTCCAATATTTTCTGTGTAATAAGTCTCTACATAAAATCTATTATCTCTTAACATTTTATCAATAGACTCAAATTTGAAGTCTGCAAATTCACAACATAATTTTAGTATTTCTTTTTCATTATCTTTATTTAATACGTATTTCTTTATTTCGCCATTTTCAAATTTAAAGATAAATACCCTATCTTTGCCTATATATTCATTCCAATATCCATTTTCAATCATTTCACATATATATTTTTCAAATAACTCAATCTTATTATCATCAAAAATAACTCCATAATTATTTCCAAAATATTTGATTTTAAAATTGTTTTGTTTCAGTATATCAATATTATTAATTCCCATTAGATAACTATAATTCATATCTTGACCTCTTTTCATTTTACAAATATTCTAAAATTTCTCTAAACTCTTTATATCCATATTTTTCATTAAAATGTCCTTCATTATTTATTAAAACTTTCTTACCTTCAATTTTATTTGCAAAAAGCTCTGCTTTTTCTATTGGAACATAGGGATCATTATCAGAATAGATACATATTATTTCATTACAAATTTTACATATTTTTGCTATATCTTCATCTGCCATATAAAATGAATCATATAAAGTATTATCTTCATCAAATTGTATTTTATTAAATCCTGCAACTGTAACCATCTTTTTTACTTTTATATTATTATCTATTAAGAATTTTACTACAAAAATTCCTCCTAAACTATGTGTAATAAAAGTTGTTTCCTCTGTAATATATCCAACTTTCACATAAGACATTAGTATAGTCTTCCAGCTTTCATAATCTTGTTTATATGGAGTTGTAAAACTTGGCACTATGCAATTTAATTTTCTTTTACCTAATTGTTTTTTTACGTATGGAATCCAATTTTTATATGGATTACCATAGGAACCATGAATAATAAAATAATTTTTCACTCTTATTTCTCCTTACTATATCTCTAAAATCATATCATCTTCTGCTACTATTATTTCAATATCATACTTTCTTCTTAATTCATCAGCTATTTTAATTGGATTACTATTTATTATATTACTATTAAAATGGGTCAATATAACTTTTCTAGGTTTTATCTTTTTTATAAATTCTTCAACATTTGATATGTCTAAATGCTTTGGTTTCAGCTTATCTTGAATATAATAAGGTACATTCATTATTAATATATCACTATCTTTATATGATTCTAATAATTCTGGGAAGTATACGGTATCTGTTACAAGTCCAATATTACCTTTACTTGTCTTAAATATAAATCCATAATTTTCTACACCATGCTTATGTTCTATTGATGAAATAATTGGTATATTTTTTATTTTGTATTGTGTGTTAGGATTTATTGTATTAATTTCTTTTGGAAAACTTTTTACATAAGGTTGCAAAATTCTTTCTTCTATTGCTTGGTTTGGCACTAATAGTGTTCCTCTATTTACTTCTCCACCATTTGTCATTAATTCAATAAATATATTTAAATCATTAGAATGGTCTATATGTATGTGGGATAGAACGATTCCATCTAACTCATCTTTGTAAGCATGTATGTATTTATAAAATGTATTAACTCCTGGGTCTATGATAATCTTTGTATCATCTATATTTAAAAATAGACCTCCTGCTTGTCTAATGTTCTTAAAAAATATATCTTTATTTCCAGTTGTTCCAAAAAAGTGAATAAAATCTCTTGCCATAAATTATTACTCCTTCTTTCATTTTATATTTTTACCAATTTTACCATAATACAACAAAAAAATAAAGAATCATACTAACATTTTAACTACTTTCTCATCATTAAAATAAATTAATAATTTTATCAATAAATTGTCCCTTGGTAAGATATGCGATAGCATACGCTATCACATACTTACCTCCACTCACAAAAGTGTCACATCAAATCTCTGTAAGTGCCTAAATATCTGTATTTTCTAATTCCACTACCTGTGGCATTTTGTTTCAATCAAAAATTAAAAAAATGCCATACTTTTTGGTACAGCATATTTTGAATTCAAATCGTTTATCAAGCACTTTTCACTTGGTGTCTACTTTGGAATCTTCCTTCTGGTATATCGTGTAAACAAATAGCCAAAGCTAGACTCAACCCTAATTTTATAGAGGCCTCAAATCCAGAACCTATTGCTAACCCTTCTGGAAAGTTATGAATCGCTAATCCAATGGATACAATAATTCCTGTTTTTAATAAATCATTATTTTTCTTTTTTAATGAAACATTCTGGTTGAATTTTTTTTCCACTAGTAAATCACAAAATATCATACCTACAATTCCTACGGCAATTCCTATCACTATATTCGCTATTGTACTAATGCCTAATGCCTCTGGTATCAAATCAAAACATATAACAGCCATCATTAGTCCAGAAGCAAATGCTAAAATAAAACTTAAAAACTTATTAGACTGTTTTTTTATGATAACACCAATCATACCTCCTAATGTAGTACCAAATGTTCCAAAAAACAATCCCAAAAAAGTTGTCTTCCATATTTCATCCATAAATAAAACTCCTTAAAATATACTTATTTTAGTGTATTTTAAGAAGTTTATTTTTATGACTTATTATATGTTCCATTTTATGTTTTATATAAAATCATTCTAAAACCAATATTATAGTCTGATCCATCTTCCTTATAGCTACGATTTAAAGCCGAGCCATTAAATTTAACAGAACCTCCTCGAATGATTCTAAAGAATTGTTGATTAACAGTATCATTATTTATTAAATATCCTTCTGTGGTCCATTCTTCTAAATTTCCAGCCAAATCACAAATATTATTTACAATATCTGCTTCAGTAGCACCAGTAGGATTGATTGTCTCTGAATAATTACCACGATTTGTACTTGTTGAATAATTAGAATTTGATTTATCAATCCATGCAAGTGTTGTATCCCAAGCATAACTATTTATTAAATTGGTAACTACATCTGAATAGTTAAATTCTTTATAAGAATTATTAGCAGTTTCATAAGCTATTGCATAATTTACATTATTAACAGGTGTTCTGTCACCCATTGTTGCAGAAACATTTTTATTATTGATAGAATAGGCAGAAGATTCGTATTTTGCGATGTAAAACCCTTTATACTGATTAACACTATTTTTAAAATCAGTTACCATATTTTCTATTTCTACACATTCACTTATATCTATATTCCTAATTAATTCCCCATTTTCTACTGGCACCCATACATAGGTATTTCCGTAACTATCTGCAATTGTATATCCTGTTTCTACTTCTCCTTCAACATATGAAAAACCATTTGGCATATAAGGTAAATCTTCTTCTACTGTGTTTTCCTCTGTAATATTTTCTTCTACAATGCTTTCTTCAACCGTATTCTCTTTAACAGTATTTTCTTCCATCGCATTTTCTTTTACGATATCAGTATCTTCTTCCGAGTTTGTAATAGACTCATCATCCCATACTATAACCATTATAATAGGTGCAGAAACTAGAAGTACGATAGTTGCAACAACTATAATAAAGACTTTTTTGCTCATTTTTTTCACCCTCCATTATTTATATTAGAACAATTTCAGAACCATTTTGAATCGTAGATTCTCCAATTGTTAAATTTATGTCAAATGGATTAGCACTCTGCTTGTCATATAACAAGGGCATCTTTTTGGGATTATATTCTCCTTCTGTAAATTCATTTATAGCTTTTACAATTAATCTTATAACATTGTGTATGCGCCTATTGGTTGGAATCCATATATCATAAACTTCTTCTATTATAGGAACATATAATTCAACTAATATCTTATTCATCTTCTTCTTTCTTTTCCTCCATACCTAAAATCTTTACTAATATAGGTCGACCTTTTTTTATTACATATCCATAAGTATTACCACAGTTATCACTTATTCCATTATAATCAGATATTTTAAAGATACTTTGTGATTCAATGCCACTTCCAATCCAAATACCAAAGTTATTAGAAACATATTTTTTATACCATTGTGAATAAGCATATTCTTCTAATTGGCTTGGAGTATCCAAAATAATAATATTAACTTTTTCCAAACTCTCTACTTGACTTAAACCTGATGTAAACCATTCTTCGCCAACTATTTCAATCATTTTTCCTAAACCGATAATGAATATAATTGAATTTGGTATCTCTCTATTAGCCTTTTTCGCCTTCATTAAATTCTTTACGAATTCAAAAAAATTCTTTTGTATTTCTTCTTCATTTTCTTTTTCTATATTTTCTGCATCTAAAACTTCAAAATTAATTTTTGGTATTGATTTTATAAGTTCTGAAAAATCACTTATAAAATTTGCACATTCTTCTAAATCTCTAGTAGAAATGATTGTCATAATATTATTTCTAAAGTCAAATTTACAAGGCTTAATACTTTTTTGGACAATTCCAACAGGAATTGCTGATACGTCTATAACTGCATTTTTTAAATGATTTGGTGTAACAATTTCTGGAACAGTTGGTATTTTTTTAGCACTATAACTAGATTTCTTATTTAATATTTCTATGGTATTCATTATTTGCTCATTCCATCTACTAGCCTCACATATCTTTGCTGTTTGAAATTCAAATATACCTTCATTTTCTATACTAATTAAACCTCTACCAAATAGTTTAGCAGGTCTCTTTCTGCCTATATGTTCAAAAATACTTCTGTATTCATCATCATTATTCATTTGCAAAGCAATGGATTGTTTAAAGTTTTGAAGCATCCTATATCTCATACATGAAGTAGAAGATGCAACAACTAGAAAATAGATACCACACTTTTCTCCTTCTCTAACTAAGGTTTGAAATAATTCATCAAATTTCATTTCGTAATTTTCTATATAAGTTTCATAATTGTTTAACATTACAATATAAGTTGGCATAGCGTTTCCAGTTGATTTTAAATATAATTTATAATCACCACTATAATCCGATAATATTTCTTTTCTTTCTTTTATTTCCTTTTGTAACATCATAAAAAATCTAGTTATTTTTTCTACTTCAGAAACAAAAATAACTTCTCCAACATGTGGTGCTTTTCTAAATGCTTTCATTGCTTCACTACCAAAATCTAATATATACAAATTGACCTCTTCTGGTGTATAATTTGTTATAATGTCATAAGCAATCGTTCCTAATAGAGTTTCTTTACCACTTTCAGCATTTCCATATATAATGACATTTCCATCTTCTGAAAAATTCAAAGTTTTTACATTTTGTAATTGCTTCGATGGATTATCATATTCTCCTATTACTGGATTAATAATATATTTTTTATTTTTTACATGATACTTTTCTCTAATTTCATCAAGAAATATAGTTTCTGGAATGTCTTCTAGCCATAATTGTCCTTTATCTATATTTTCTTTTTGAGCCAAATCTGATAAATATTTTACGATATTAGTTATCTGTTCCCCTTGGCCTTCAATCAATACCTTTTTTTCATCATCTACTTTCTTAAGTACCATACCAGTATCTGAAATAAATTCTATAGAATTATCAAATTCCTTTTTTACTTCATTGGATGGATAATATTGTGCTCCTGCCCAAGCTGCTTGCCCTAAAACCAAATAATCATTACTTCCTACTCTTAAATAGAATTGTCCAGAACCTTTCAATTTTGCCCCATCTGGAATTCCTATAATATCGGAGCTATCCGATGGTGACTGAACCTTTAGACATATTCCAAATTTTGTGTTACTAGTAATTTGTTCATTTACGACACCAGCTGGTTTTTGCGTTGCTAATATTAAATGAACTCCTAAACTTCTACCAATTCTGGCAATACTAACAAGCTCGTCCATAAATTCAGGTTCTTGTTGCTTTAATTCAGCAAATTCATCACTGATAATGAACAAATGAGAAATCGGTTTTTTTAAGGCTCCTTGATGATATAATCTTTGGTATTTATAAATATCCATGGTGCTTTCATTGGTAATATCTTTTGCTTCATTAAATTCAATTTGCCTTCTTTTTAATTCACTTTCAATCGATTCTAATGACCTTTGCAATCCGCTTTTATCAATATTGGTTAATGTTCCAACTAAATGTGGTAACTGTACGTCTAATCTTTTAAAAGCTCCTGCTAATCCACCACCTTTATAGTCGATTAATACAAAAGTCACATCATCTGGATGATAATTGACAGCTAAGGACAAAATATAGGTAATAATAAATTCACTTTTTCCTGAACCAGTACTACCACCAATCAAGCCATGTGGCCCATGATATTTTTCGTGTATATCTAATTCAACTTTATTTCCATTACTATCTATTCCAAGTGGTGTTGCTAATGATAGCGTAGAATCATTTTTCTTCCATCTTTCTAAGACATTTAATTGCTCAATACATCCAACATTAAACATTTCTAAAAATGTATAACTACTAGGTAATAATAATGATTTTTCTTCTACATATTTTATCGGAATATTAGAAAGAACTGGAGTAATTTTATCAAAGAAAAGTATGGTTGATGTGTCAATTCTAAATTTAGTTTGATTATCCGCTACATTTTTTGTTTCAAACAAGATTCCATTACCATCACTTAAATTGATAAATGTTTCACATTGGTTTGGAAGATAGTTAATATCATTTGTAATAATAAAAATACTAAAACCTATATTTTTTTCTGCACTTAAAATCTCGTTAATTAAATTTAAATTTTCTGCAATTTTATAATCATCGATAATGATTAAATAGTAAGGTATTTCAGCTGTATAATCGAAATGTTCGTCATCTTTCCTTTTCCTTACCTCATTTTCCAAGTGTTGAGAAATTTCTTTAATTTTAGCATAATTATCTGCAAAAAAACGCATTGTTTTAGAACCATTCCAAGTATGTGGTAACATTTTTACAAAATCCCAATTTCGATTCACATTGTCTTTTAATAAAAAAACAAATTTTAGTTCATCATAACTTTGAAATGTTACTAATTGTGTTAATAAATCTTGCATAAATACATTCTTTTTATCTTCATCTTCGACAATCAATGCAGAGACTCTTTTTTGTGTCAAATTTAGTAAAACTGGAGCATCTCTTAATATTTTAGCTTTTTGTATACTGTTTTCCATTAATGCCTGTAATTCTTGTTCTTCTTTTTCCTTTTCTTCTGTTTCATCTTTTAACTGCATAGTATCAATTTTTATGTTGGATGGAATATCTCCTAATCCTAATCTGACTGTTATAAAATCTTTATCTGTTAATTTCCTTTCCCATAATCTCGCAGTTTTATTGATTATGATATTCATACATTCTTCAGCAGAAACATAAGTATTTAATAAAGTATTTTTACTTGTCTGCAAAATTTTATCAATGGTAGCTATCTTATTGTTTATATATGTCTTATAATTTCTTATTTTATCTTTTTTATTTTTTTCTCTTTGTTCTGTTGTATATTGTTGAATAAGAAGTGGTATTAATACAGAACATAAAATCATGATTCCGGAAGCTACTAAACTAAATATTGCATTTTTTTTCGTTACTTGACCATGAATAAAATTATCTACTGTTTGGATTACAGTTATAAATGTCATTGCTCCCATAGAAAGCATAGAAGCCATTGCCAAAATAATCGGTAATTCTTTTTCTTGTTTTGTATCCATAGGTTTCTCTATTGTAATTGTTTGTTCATCAACTAAATCCATTATTCTAGGTGGTCTCAAAAAATATTTCTCATCGCTCTCTTCATTTTTTTCTTGATCTTCTTTTTCTAGAATTTGTTGATTATCTGAGGTAGTTAATGAAAAATAATTAGAATTTAATCTCACTTTATTAGAAGGATTATTAATAAATATACTATTTCCCATTATTATAATTTTTAGTCCAAAAATAAATATAACATCACCATTATATAACATTTTAGATTTATTAGAAACGGGAATATCATTTACGTATATGTCAAAATTGTTATAGTAACTTTCTATCATCCATAAACTATTAGAATGATATATTTTTACATGATTTTCGCCTATAAAAGCATTATTAAATACAATATGATTGGTTTTTTTATTACTCCCAATATAAATTTCAGTTGTATTTATGATATCAAAATGGGAGAAAGTATTGTCATATAATGGCATACAACATAATAAGTAGATTTCATTTTTATTGGCAAGTTTTATATAATAAGTTTCATAATTTTCTAAAATAACAGCATCCATTATTTTTTCTTTTCCTGTTATTTTTATTTCGTTGTTCACTATTTCAATACTTTTTTTGCTAATAATACTTGAATAATTAGTACTTACAATTTGCCATTTATCATTAATACTTTGAATGTTTACTAGCTTTTTTTCTACTTCTGTACTTTTATCACATAACCAATAATTCCCAGTAGGTTTATTGGGCAAAATTATTTTGTTGAGTGAATTTTTTCCTATTAGTGTAACAACCATTTCTTTCTTCCCCTTATCTCTTTGTATATTTGTGGATATTATATCATTCAAATAGCTTAATGTCAAAGTTTTTAACTACGTTCCATACGTTTTCTTATATCTTGTTACTACTCGGTCTTATTATCTTTTTGTTCTAAAAGTTTATATATTTTTTACGAGCAAAAATAATCTCAATTATAGCACTAAAAAGACAAAGCAATCTTTTACTTTGTCTCTTGACAATACTTTTATAACAAAATACTATGTATTTGATTCCCAATCGTAACTTGCAGACTTTGCTTTTTCTGCCTGTTGCTCAGCTTCTATTGCTCCACTCTTCAATCCACTTATATCTGCACGAATAGCACTTCTTTTATTTCCTTCTTCTGCCGCCTCCATTGCTTCTGCCTGTGCTTCTAAAGCTTTTCTATAAGCTGTTCTTATTTTTTTCACAGCTTCTATTGTGTCCTCCATATACTTTTTAAATTCCTTTTTTAAAGCATCTCCTGTAGAACCTTTCCAAATAATTGAATTAAAATCTTCTTTGATATTTGGAAGATTTGTCTTTAAGATATTATCAAATCTCTGATCTATTTTGCTTGTTAATGAAGCCATACCAGCTGAATTGAATTTTATTTCATCTCCTTGATCTTTAATAGGTAATTTCTCAAATATAGTTACGCCATATGGATAAATTGTTACTTTCTTTTTTTCCATTGCTTTAGCATATTGATTTCTTTTAGCAACAATTTCCTCTGGTAATTTGTCAGTGAAATAGGTATGCATCTTTTGTAATGTTGGTATTGTTTTATTCACTATAGTTACAAAATGAACATAAGAATCTCCTTTCCAATATTGTTGCATATTTTCAACATCATTAAGCATATTAAGAATCTTATTTCCTAAATTATTTCCCCTATTTGAAATTGATTCAGCTATAGTTCTCATTTGTTTTAAATTAACGGTTGCATCTACTCCCATAATTCAACACTCCTTTTCTATCTTTATTATCAAAAAGTACTTATATATACTCTCCATTTTAGATTCTACTATAGTTAAACCTAATATGTCAATCTCAGATAAATTAAAATTAGATTACAATTAGATTACAATTAGATTACAATTAGATTACGATTCCTTTCGCTTTTTAATATCTTTCTTCCTACTTCATCAATTCTCTTTAAATTTCCTTTTCAAAGATTTCCTATACTACTCTTCTCCTTTCAATCTCTCTGCCCTATCTGCTGCAATCAAATTATCTATCATTTCATCAATATCACCATTTAAGAAATTTTCGATTTGATAGACACTCATCCCAATTCTATGGTCTGTGATTCTTCCTTGTGGATAATTATAAGTTCTAATTTTCTCACTTCTATCACCCGATCCTACTTGTGTTTTTCTACTATTGGCTATTTCACTATCTTGTTTTTCTTTCTCTATTTCATATAATTTGGTTCTAAGCATTTTCATGGCATTATCTTTATTTTGAAATTGTGATCTTTCTGTTTGGCATTCTACAACAATGCCAGTTGGCTCATGAATTAATCTTACCGCTGATGAAGTTTTATTAATGTGTTGTCCTCCTGCTCCTGAAGCTCTAAACACTTCCATTTTAATATCGGCTGGATTGACTTCTATTTCTACATCTTCTACTACTGGTAATACTGCAACTGTTGCAGTCGATGTATGAATTCTTCCACTGCTTTCAGTATCTGGAACTCTTTGTACTCTATGAACTCCACTTTCAAATTTTAATCTACTATAAACTCCCTTCCCTGTAATCATGAAAGAGATTTCTTTATAGCCCCCTAATCCAGTTTCATTTTCATTTAATACTTCTAGCTTCCAATGCTTTTTTTCTGCATACATCGTATACATTCTAAATAGTGTACCTGCAAATAGAGCCGCTTCTTCTCCTCCTGCACCCGCTCTTATTTCACACATAATATTTTTGTCATCGTCTGGGTCTCTTGGAATTAACAAAATTTTCAATTCTTCTTCTATTTTGGGTAAATTTTCTTTTGCCTCATAATATTCTACTTCTGCTAATTCTTTCATTTCTTGGTCTTGTAATAATTCTTGTGCTTCCTCCATAGATGCTTTGACTTTTTTATATTCTCTAAATTTTAATACGACATCTTCTATACTTGCATGTTCTTTCATCAATTTTTGCCATTCTGCTTGGTTTGCTATAATCTCTGGGTCTGCAATTAACTTTGTTAATTCTTCATACCTTTCTTCCACTGCTTGTAATTTTTCAAACATAACCATTCTCCTCTTTTTCGAATTTGTTTTTCGTATTATACTACATTTTTTAGATTAGTTCAAGATTTGTTTGACTAATAAATTGTCCCTTTTACATTTCTATCAAATTAAATGCTAAATTCAATTCTTCCAAAAGTTCTCTTTCCCTATGCATACAAGTAAATATCATTACTTGATGGTCAGAAAATCTCTGGGCTATATATCTCAAAATGTTTTTTAATCTTTCTGTATCATAATAAGCAAATGGCTCATCTAAAATAATTGGCATTTTTTCTTCCGACAAATCTTCTACCAATGCAAGCCTTAAAGAAAGATATAATTGGTCAATTGTCCCTATACTTAACCTAGCTACTGGTATATAATTTCCATTTTCTAACTCTACCACTAGTCCAGTATCATCATTTAGTCTAACATTCGTATATTTGCCCTTTGTAATTTCTGATATTGTCTTAGATAATTCCTGTGTAAACTTAGGGGTAATCGTATTTTTCATACTTTCATAAGATTGGTTTAATACTTCTTTTGCTAAATTGATACTTTTCTCTAAATTTCTGAGACTCATCAATTTTTCCGTATTTTCTACTAACTCTTCTTCTATCCTTGATAAATTTTCTAATTTAGGTTCTATGTTCTTATCATCTAAATCTAAAGTATGTAATTCAACTTTTTTGTTATTTAATTTATTTTCTAAATTTTGCAATTCTACATTAATATCTTCTAATTTTGTTAATTCATCCATTTTGTTTGCTTCTATTTTATTGAAATAATTATTTTTTATTTTTTCTTTCTCTAAATTTATTTTTAAAATAAATTTATTCTTTAATTGATTTATTTCTTCCTCTAATGCACTATTATTTTTTTCTAATAAATTATTTTCATGATTTAAATTATTAATCTCTAATTCCACTTTCTCTAAATTACTTTTTATCTTTATTTCCTTCTTTTTCATCTTATTTTTAGCCAATAAAATAAATGCAAAAGCCACTGGAACCGTAAAAAGAAAAGAACAATTAAAATAAATATTTTTAATAAAAATAAATTGCAAAATATTAATAAGAAAAACCGCTAAAAAACTAATTACCATTTTTTTATTTAATTTATTTTTTTCCAAATTTACTTTTTTATTTTCTTCAAAAACATTTTCATGATTTAATTTAATTTCATTTATTTTATTTTTTATTAAATTTATTTTTTCGTCATTTTCATGTTTTAAATTTATTTTTAAATTTATTTTTTCACTTTCTATTTTTTCGTTTTCATTTATTAATTTTATTTCTTTTAAAAATTGATTTTCATTTTCCAATTTTTCTATTTCATTATTTAAATCATTTTTATTTTCTTCTATTTCATATTTTATATTTTCATATTTTTTTAGTTCTTGCTTGTCTTCTTCTAATTCTGCTATTCGCTTACTAACTATATTAATTGGTCTTTCCCTAGACCTTTCCGTTCCTATTTCATCTAATCTACGTCTATCTATTCGATCCATTGCTCTTTTAAAAGAAACATTATCATCTCCTGTCCCTACTAAATTTGCAATTTTTTGTATTAATATATTTTGCTCTTGTTTTCCTAGTTTTACTTCTTCTTGATTAACAAGTATAGTGGATAAAAATAATGCTTCATCTACTTTTGTCTGCTCATAAAAAAACTCATTTCCCTTGCTTTTATCAATATTAAATTCCTTTGAAATATCTTCCATTTTTTCATTAAATATTTTAGGATTTTTCTTTCTAAAATCTCTAAATATTTCGTATTTTTCTTGATTGTCTAATTCATATTCCAATTTTCCAGAAAACTCTTCGCCTGCCCATGGTATATATTTTTCAAAATCCGATATATCTTTTCCATTTTTATTTTTAGAAATCCCATAAAAACTATTCGTAATAAAATTTAAAATGGTAGATTTTCCAGTTTCATTTTCTCCATAAATTATGTTTATATTATTACCAAAATTTATCTCTTTGTCTTTTAATTTGCCATAAGCATTTATTTTTAATTTATTGATCTTCAAAAAATGCTCCTCCTTTCCAGTTATAGTTTCACTCTAATGCCTCTAGCCCTATCTCTACAGCTTTTTCTATTATTTTTCTATCCTCTTCCTCTATATTGGGTTCATTTAATTTTTTAAGCATTTCTTTTGCAAATAGCCCTCTTAGCGTATTCTCATTTGCCATCTTTTCCAAATTATAAGCAATTTTAGTATAGTCTTTTAATTTAATTATTCTTTCATTTTCCATATATTTTAGCAATTCATATTTACTAATTTCAAAATTTCTATTCCCTGTTAAGATTATTTTGATATATTCTCTATTTGATATTTCTAATGCATTTATTTTTTCAATTAGTTCTTCTTTTGATAAAATATCGGTTACATTCATCTCTATCTCTTTAAATTCTTCTTCATCCAATGGCACAAATTCTAATTCTACCTTTCTCTTGTGTATCTCTCCTACTATCATGCCATGTTTTCCTAATTCGTCAAATCCTAAGGAAACCGTCGAACCTGGATACACAATATTTGAACTATAATCTGGTTTATGAATATGACCACAAGCAATATAGTCAAATTGCTTTTCTCCCAGCATTTTTCTTGCCATAGAATTGTATTGCTTTTCTTCTATAGATGCACCATCCAAAGTACCATGAATCACCAAAATATTAATTTTATTTAAGTCGTCTAATGATAATGACTCAATACCAGAATCTGTGCAATAAAAATCACCAAATCCATATCCATATATATTAATATCTTCGCTTTCTACTTTTTCAATTTTATGAGAGAATATGGTTACATTTTCGCTCCAACCAAATTTGTTATAGTAAGAATTTTTAATATAAGGATCATGGTTTCCTGGACTAATGAATATTTGTGTTTCTGGTATTTCTTTAAATAGATTGTTGATGTATTCAATAGTAGATAATTTGACATATTGGTGCTCATACAAATCTCCAGAAATAAATAAATATTCTATATTATTTTGCTTAATATATTCAATTACTTTTTTAAATACTTTTCGTTGCTCTAACCTTCGTAAATCTCCTAAAATATCTTTATCTGAAAGATTGACAAAAGGACTATCAAAATGCATATCTGCTATGTGTATAAATTTCATATTTCCTCCCTTTCTTCCTTGTTTGAAAACATTTTACTATATTTCTTTCTTTTTTGCAACAGTTTTGCGAAAATATTTTCGGTTGTTTGGTTCACCAAACATACATAAAAATTGCCAAAAAGGTTCTTCCCTTTTGGCAATTCTACTATTCATCATCAATTGATCCAAATAACTCATCAAATTTGGCTTCCAACTCTTTTTGCAAATCGTATACATCATCGTTCTCTTGTGGTAACATTGGTGCATCTTCTTGAAAATCATCTAAATTTAATGTTGGTTTCATCTCTTGTGTTGCTTGTTCTATGCCTGATGTAGGTGTCATTACACTTTTATCTTCTTCTTTTGGTGTTGATAGCTCATCACCAAATAAATCGTCTAATGATTCTACTTTTAAGTCTTGTGCTGCTTTTTCTCTATCATCTTTTTCTTCTACATATGGGTTATATGGATTATATTTTCTCCACACCCCTCTATCCTTTTCGCCAATGTCATTATGGCTAATTTCCAATGCAGCCATTTTCTTGGCCATTGGGTGTTTAAAGTAATAGAATTTTTTCGTTTTTACTGGTTTAATTCCTTTTTCATAAATAATACAATAATCATTGTCCATTCTACGAAGCTCATCTGGTGTCATTAGGGCTCTGGCCATTACTTGATCTGATACAGAGTTTCCTGTTTTCCAGTTTTGCCTATCATGATTAACTGAAATACTATCTCTTTCTATCGTCTTTTCTCCTAGTGCTTTCGAGAAATATTCTACGGTTTTATAAGAGTTACTTCCTAAGAATACGTGTGTATCGCAGTTACCCATAATAGTTTCATAAGACTTTTCATAAACCGCTTCTAATTGGTCTATATTTTGTAAGATAACGCTAAATGATATTTTTCTACTTCTTGATGTTGATATCTTTTTATCAAAGTCTGGTATTTTTCCTATATTAGCAAACTCATCTAGGATAAAAAATGTCCTCTCTTTTAATGCTCCTCCATTCAAATCTGCATGATCATATAATTGTTGTATCATTTGTGAGAAAAATATTGTTAATAAGAAGTCATATGCTGTATGTGTGTCAGATGATATAACATAGACTGCTGTTTTCCTATCTCCAATTGCTTCAAAATCTATTGTATCAGTTGATGTTAATTCCGCTATTTCTTTTGAGTCAAATTTACCTAGTTTTGATTGCAATGAACTTAAGATAGAACCATATGTTTTTTCTGGTGCAATTTCAATTGATTTATAGTACATTCTAGCTGGATGATCATAAGGTAATTGACTGATTAATTCCGTTAATAAGTTACTTCCACCTTTATTATTTGCTGCTCTTACCAATTCCGCACAGCTTGCTAAGTTTTGCTCTTCTTCTGGTCTAGTTGCAATTAAATAATAAATTAATGCTTTTAGTAACATTTCTGCCATATCGTCCCAATATGGGTCTGATGTATTAGATTCTGACTTTTGCCCTTTGATTACTGTATTGGCAATAACGTCAACATCTAATTCTGATGATATGTGCATTAATGGATTGTATCCATCACTATATTGTGGCCTTACTA
Organism: uncultured Clostridia bacterium; assembly: GCA_949280815.1. Taxonomy (GTDB): domain Bacteria; phylum Bacillota; class Clostridia; order TANB77; family CAG-508; genus CAG-269. The sequence continues at coordinate 77,968 of CASDJM010000001.1, forward strand.
GATTTAATACTTTGATTTCATATCCCTGTTCTTTTAAGTAGCCTGCTGTTCTGTCATATAGTTCTCCTTTTGGGTCTGTAAATACATAAGAACCTAAACATTGATACGCATTAGGGATTGAGTAAGATGCTGATTTACCAGAACCTGAACCGTCCAACTACTAATACATTAACGTTTCCTCGCTTATCAACTGGTAAATAATTGTTTTCTGCTAATATAATTCCTTTATTTCTATCTAGTATTTGATATTGTTCTCCTCTTTGGCTCCAATCACTTGAACCATGTTCTATGTCAGTATATTCATTTTTGGGTGCTGATTTTACAAAACCTATAAAGAAAAATACAGCATAAAATATGGTAACAACTAATAGAGCTGAAAAAAAAGTTCCTCCTGCTCCTTGTGAAAATACATTTCCAAGTGTTTTTAATGGACTCATGATAGATGAACCAAATGTTTCAATAAACACTTCTAAGTTCATTTTTCCTTCTAGCCCTGCCATATGGGAACTATAAGCATATGGCGAAACGAATACTATGGCTATAAATACCCATAGTATAGCAAATATTACAAAATTTTTTCTATTTCTTCTGATTGCTCCTTCTATTTTGTAATGCATAAAATCACCTACTCTTTTGTAATTATGTTAGATTATCTATCTATTTCAACTTCTTCTGCCTGCGTTAAGACTTTACCTTTCTCATCTATTCTTTTAATTACTCTTCCTTTTTCATCTAGCACAGCTGTATGGTCCTTTACATCTATATAATCTACCACTTCTTGCATGTTTTGGATTTGTGGAACTCTCTTCTCTCCCGCTCTTTCAGAAGGTATATCAATATGCTCTCCTTTACCTAGCGGATTTTTTGCTATTCCACATGTTATTTCCATATTTTTACCTGATACACTCATTTAAACTTCCTCCTTAAGATTCTTCTCTTATTTCAAATGCAAAATAAGATTTATATGGTTTCAACTTACATTTCCCTTTTACTTCATTTGTTTTTTCATCAAAATACAAAATTGGTTTGACTTCTTCAGTGGTTTCTGGGTCAATGATAGATATTGGTCTCTTTAAATTAGGCGTATATAAAAAGTCTTTATATTCATATTCTTTTTCTGAATATAAAGTATCAAATTTTACTGGTAAAGGCTTCTTTGTAATTTTCACTTTATTGTCTATTAATATTCCTGTATTTACTACTACCTTGTCTTGACCAAATGACAAAATTACTAAAGAATTTCCCTGAGGTAATGGTTTATCAACAAAAAATGTCTTTTTCGTGTTGTCTCCTCTAATTTCTTCTGTATGATCTAATCTTTCAATGGTAAATCGTGGACCGTCTTCTCTATATTCCTTTTCTGTCTCTGTTACTTGATAAATTACGGTATTTACATTTGCTGGATCTGTTATACTAAAGTGTTTGCCTTGTATAGTATCCATTTTTATTCCTCCATTTCTATGTTTCTCAATCCATAGTTTGTCATTTGTTACAACACTATAATTAATTATAGCGAAAAATAAGCATTTTGTCAATACAAAATTTATGTAAATTATATTTTTTTCTGATTTCTAGGATTGAAACTTGATATTTCATTTAACTTTTCAAATATTGTTCGTTCTTGCTCTGTCAATTGTTTTGGCACAACAACTTTAATCTCTGCAATTAAATCTCCTCTTGTGCCATTCCCATCTTTATAACCTTTTCCAGGAATTTTAATTCTTTCACCTGTTTGGATTCCTTGTGGTATATATATTTTAGTTTCATCATCAATAGAAGTCACATTTGCTCTAGCTCCTAAGGCTGCTTCCCATGGTGTTAATAATAAATCTGTATACAAATCACACCCTCTTAATTTAAATGGCTTGTTATCTTCTATATTTATTTTGATTAATAAGTCTCCATTTTTTTCACCATTTTCTCCTGGTTTACCCTGTCCTATTAAACGTATCTTCTCTCCATTTTTAATTCCTTGTGGAATGGTGACTGACAGATTTCTTATCTTTCCTTCTACATTTCTTAATGATATCATTTTCTCCATTCCATAAAAAGCCTCTTGTATACTAACATTAATTTCCGTCTCGATATTTTCTCCTTTGCTAGCAAACTTTTTAGTTCCTGACTGCATATCTTTGTCACTTTTTTCTACATTTCCTAAAAACATATTGATAATAGTTCCCTTTTCTCCTTTGCCAGAAAACGCTTTTTGACTCTTTCTAAAACGAGAGTTCCAAATTCTATCATATTTTTTCTTCGAAGCAGGAACAGATAGTATTTTATAAGCTTCATTAATATCTTTTATTCTTTCTTCTGCTAATTCATCTCCTACATTTAAATCTGGATGATATTTTTTAGCAGCTTGTCTATATGCAACTTTAATTTCATCAATGGAAACATGACTTGTCTCTAAATCTAGTATTTTATAATAATTTTTAAAAACCATTTTTAACATCCTCCCTAAAAGGTAGGTCTATTATATCACAAATACAAAAAAAATCCATAGTTTTTATGGATTTTCCTAAATGATTTTTTCCTCATCCCCAAAATCATCTTACACTCTGTTCAATCAATCTACTCAATAATTCTTGATAACTAATACCACTTGCCTCAAATAATTTAGGATACATACTAATATTGGTAAAACCTGGTAAAGTATTTATTTCATTAATATAAATTTGATTTGTTTTTTCTTCAACAAAGAAATCAACTCTTGATAATCCTTTGCCATCTATAGATTTAAAAGCTTTGATTGCTTGTTTTCTAATCTCATCTGATAATGTTTCTGAAATATTAGCTGGAATATCCGTTTTCGATTGTTCATTTTTATATTTGGCATCATAACTATAAAAGTCTTCTGCTGATTTAACTTCTCCTACACATGAAGCAATCACTTCTTCATTACCAAGCACTGCACATTCTACTTCTTTCCCTATGATACCTTCTTCTATTAAAATTTTTGAATCAAATTTTCCTGCGTATTCTATATGTTGTTTTAGTTCTTCTTTATTTTTCGCTTTGTTAACCCCTACACTAGAACCAGAGTTAGATGGCTTAATAAACATTGGAAATTTCAAGTTATTTGCTATCTTTTCTGCCACTTCATTTAATGATAGCTTCTCTTCACTAAAATTTTCATCGATATAAATATAGTCATCTTTGTATTTCCTGATATACTCATATCTTGTTTGTTTTAATCCTGCTTTATTAAAAATAATTTTTGTATAAACTTTATCCATTCCTACACTAGATGCTAAAACACCACAACCAACATATGTTTTTTTCAATAATTCAAATAATCCTTGTATAGTTCCATCTTCTCCATATAATCCATGCAATACAGGAAATAAAATATCTAAATTTTGTAAATATTCTATAACATTTTCTATTTTCTCTTTATTCTGGATTTCTTGACCAAATTCTTTCTCTTCATCTTCTTCTATGTATTGATACCAAGTTCCATCTTTTCCAATATAAATAGGGAATATCTCATATTTTTCTCTATCTAAATTTTTTAAAATAGAATTAGCCGATACTACAGATACTTCATTTTCTGTTGACATTCCACCAAAAATAACTCCTAATTTTTCTCTTTGCATAATTTTTACACCTCTCTAATTTTTTTATCTGATTACTAGACCATAATATCTTTTTTCAAATGTTCAGCTATATCAAAAAACTTCATTCCATTTGATGCTTTCAATAAAATGGCATCTCCCGGTTTTGCAACCTTTTTTAAAGTACTCTCCAGTTCTTCTTTGGTTGCAAAGTAATAAATGTTTTCTGCTGACATGCCTAATACTTTTGCTCTTTTTGCTATGTCTTTAGCATTTTCTCCACTACACATTAAAATATCAATTTTATTTTGATAGACTTCTTCTCCTATTTTTTCATGCAATTCTCGTGTATAATCTCCTAATTCTAGCATATCTCCTAACACAGCAATTTTTCTACTATTATTCAATTTAGATAAATATTGCAAACTTGCTTGCATAGATTCCAAGCTAGCATTGTAGGCATCATTAATAATCTTTATACCATTATCTAATTCTGTTATGTCCATTCTTTTTTTCGTTAGTTCAAATTCTTCAATTCCTTTTTTTATTTGATTGGTTTCTATTTCAAGTAATTCCCCAACACTTATAGCACATAAAGAATTCAATACAAAGTGTTCTCCACCTACTGGTACTTTTATTTTTACCTTTTCTTTGTAAATTTCGCAAGTAAATTCACTTGCATTTTCCTGTAGTGTAATTTGATGTGCCATAATATTGCTTGTTTCATGGATTGCATAAGTAATAATGTTCTTTTTGTCATTTTCTTCCTGCCATTTATGTAATAAATCATTATCATTATTAATGATAATAGTTGGACGATCTGCCCCTTCTAATATTTCCAATTTCGCCTTTAATATATTTTCTCGGGAGCCTAAATTTCCGATATGAGAAGTTCCAATATTAGTAATAATGCACACATTAGGCTTTGCAATGTTACTTAATAAGCTAATTTCACCAAGATGATTCATTCCCATTTCTAATACCATTGCTTCTTCGTCTTGTAAGCTTAAGATGGTAAATGGTAACCCGATATTATTATTATTATTTCCGAATCGTTTTTAAAGTTTTATATTTTCGCGAAACTACACTTGCTACAATATCTTTTGTACTTGTTTTTCCTACACTTCCTGTGATAGCTATAACTGGTATTTGATAAAAACTTCTTTTTAATTTAGCTATTACATATAAAGCCTCCAATGTATCTTTCACTTTTAAAATTACTTTATTGGAAAAAGCTTGTAACTCCTTTTTCCCAAATGAAACATCAGATACTATGACACAATCTGCTCCTTTTTCTAATGCTTGTTTCCAAAATAAATTTCCATCAAATTTCTCCCCTTTGATTGCAATATAAGTATCTCCTTTTTGAATGGTTCTTGTATCTTTGGAAAATTTCTTACAAATAAAATTTGGATTACCTTGTATTAGTTCTCCTTGGGTTATTTGCATAATTTCTTTTATCGTAAAATTTTTCATTTACCTCTTCACTCCTATTTTTCAAGGTATATTTTCGTTCTGCTAAATTATATGCTTATTTTTTATTTTTTGCAACCTTTTTTATCTCCACTGGTTCCGGGATTAAATGGGAATAATTATAAATAATTGCCCAAAATGTACACCCCTCATAGCAATCGTCCCCATTTAATCCCGGAACCAGTGGGGACATTTAAATGAGCAATTGAGGAAATTCCCCAATTGCTCATCTAGAGAGACAATTATTTATTTTCTACACTTCTATTAGCAATTTCGATTGCTTTTGTTACAATATTTCCACATTGTTTTGATGATACATTAGCCCAACTTCCGCCATCTTGTTTTACTTGATCATAAACTCCTAGTTCTTTTGCAATTTCTTCTCTTAAATTTTCAGATATTAATTTATTATTCTTAGACATAACATCCTCCCACATAAATCTATGAAAGATTTTATCATAAAACTTAAATTCAAGTTTTATAATTATAGTATTAACATTATTATTAAATTTATTTTGACATTTTTTATGTTTTTTGTACTTTTTTTGTCAAAATATGATATAATAAATTAGATTATTAATTTTGGGGAGAATAAAGATGAGCAATAAGAATAATCTTTTAGAAAAAGAAAAAAAACAATTTTTAACACAAACAAAAGAAAATGCAAATAAAGAGTTTATAAAAGTAACGGAAAATACGACTGAAAACTTGGATACAACCTTTATACCTGTTAAGAAAAAAACAACTGATATCATGTCTATCTTTGTTTTATTGCTTGTTATTTTTATACTTGTACTACTAGTTATTTTTTTTATTTTTACTATATATAATGCCTTAAATCCTAATATTATCTCTGGCATATCTATTAAAGGTGTTAACGTTTCTGGCTTAAGCCCATCTGATGCAAAATATCAACTTGACAACTACTTATCCGACAAACTACCAGAAGAAATTAAGGTAAAGTATAAAGATTTTGAAACAACAATATCACTTTCACAAATGGATATAGAATTTGATACAAAAACAGCTACTAATTCAGCTTTTCAAATAGGAAGAGAAGGTAATATTTTTGAAAACAACTTATCCATTATTTCTACCAGATTTGGGAAAATCAATATTGAACCACATATTACTTTAGATAAGCAATTGCTAACCAAAAATTTAGAAGATATTTCTACACAATTACCAGATACGGTTATGCAAAGCAGTTATTACATAGAAGGGAACGAATTGATTATAACTTCTGGAAAAGAAGGAACTGTTGTTGATGTAAATCCAACGATTGAAGCAATCAAGAATTCTATTTCTACTTTTTCTGCTTTAGACACACCAGTAGAAATTGTAACAAAAATACAACAGCCTGATGAAATTGATGTAGAAAAAATTTATAATGAAATTTATAAAGATCCTGTCGATGCTTATTATACCAAAGAACCATTTGCCGTTTATCCATCTGAAAATGGTATAGATTTTAAGATTTCTTTGGAAGAAGCAAAAGCCTTAATTACTGCCCAAAAAAAAGAAGAATATAGCATTCCCTTAAGTATTATAGAACCCAAAGTTACAACCAATATGATTGGTACAGAAGCTTTTCCAGATTTATTATCTACTTTTTCTACCAAGTATGCCGCTAGCAATACAAATAGAACCACCAATTTGACTCTTGCTGCTAATAAAGTAAATGGAACAGTTTTAATGCCAGGTGAAACTTTTTCTTATAATAAAGTAGTTGGTGCTAGAACAATTGCTGCTGGTTACAAGGAAGCACCTATTTATGTGGAAGGTAGAGTAGAAGATGGTCTTGGTGGTGGTATTTGTCAAATTACTTCTACATTATATAATGCCGTTGTTTATGCTAATTTGGAAATTACACAAAGAACCAATCATCAATTTGTTCCTTCTTATGTGACAGCAAGTAGAGATGCTACTGTTGTGTATGGTTCCATTGATTTTCAATTTAAGAATAATAGAAATTATCCAATTAAATTGGTTTGCTCTGTTTCTGGCGGAGTAGCTAATTTCCAAATATTTGGTATGAAACAAGAAGATGATTGCGAAGTTCAAATTTCTTCTTATGAAACAGGTAGAACTTCTACGGCTATCTATTCTGAAGCATATAAGATTTTAAAACGTGGTGGGCAAGTAATAGATACACAATTGCTTTCAAAAGATACCTATAAGAGACATTAAATTGGGAGAACTTTCCTAAATGTGTCTTATATATTAGAAAGTCAGCATGACTTTCCTAATAGATAAAACGAGACGGAGCTGTCATGCGACAGCTCTTTTTTGAAATCATTACATTGTCAAAGTTCCATTTGGTGTATTAGTTATAATCAAAATATCTTCTTCTCTACCATTTTCGCTATTTATATATACCAAGAATCCTCTATCCTCCACTTTACCCTTAAATTCATAGCACAAAATCTCGCTCTGCCATTCTGTTGGAATAACCGCTAACCCTTCACTCTCAATCTGCAAATCTTTATTTAAAGATTTTTTTGCTTCCTCTTGTGTAATTTTAACTTTTGATACATCTCTTTGGGTATGATTATTTAGATATCCAGTTGTCTCAATTCCTAAAACTTCACCATTATCTAAAGCTACTTTTACTTTGATTAAATCTGGATACATTACAACATCTTCTTGTGTTGCAGCATAATTAATAGTAACAATTCCTTCTTGTTTTAGATAATATGTCTCTCGCATATTTTTAAAACCTTTGCTTTCTAAATATTCTTTTCCTTTACTGTTCGCTTCTTCTTGTGAAATAACTTCTGAATTTACTGCTCTGTTACTATTCATATAAATAATATGTCCACCCTTTTTACTAACAGACACATTAATCGTTTCATCATTATGATTTGTAATAGAAAAATCGTAAACTGGAATACTTGCATTTTCTGAGAAACCTAAATTTGATGTTTCTTTTATCTCATCTTTACCTACAAAATTCTCTGCTATTTGTTTGGCTTGCTCTTCTTCAATATCATCACCTGTTAAACCCTTTTTCTCATTATTTGTCAAATGTTCAGAAAAAGCACCATCATAAATCAAACCTGAATATTCATGAAAATTCTCTTCTAAATTACTAAAACTCTCTTTTGAAATATTATCCACCTGTTGAGCAAAAGCAACTGTTCCTTTCTTTGTCAATTCTCCCCAAGAAAATCTTCCTGTATTCAAATCATCAGATAATTGACTCAATGTATTTTCTAATTCCACACTATAAGAATGTAACTCTTTTAAATTCTTTAAATCTTCATCTGTTAAATTTTCATTATAAATATTTTTTCTGGATAAAGAATAACTATAATCGCTTACTTGATTTAAAAACTTCTCCGTATTCTCTAGCTCCTGACTCTCAATTGGAAGTTGTGCCAAATAACTTTGTGCCAAATTTGCCTCTCGCCACAAATTTGTTAAAGTCTCTGCACCATGTTCTGAAGTTGATGAAATCAAAGATTTTGCCAAGTAGGTTTCCACATTTTGTACATAATCTACTAATTCATAAAAAGCCATATTATAGCTATTTTCAGAAGCTTGCCTATACTCTCGCTGTTTAGAATACAATATAATTCCTAATGCTATTATAACAATCAATAACACACAAATCACACTTAACATATGTCCTTTTTTTAATCTTTCTTTCCAATCCTGTAATTTATTCATAACCACTCTCCCTTAAGATGATTTTGGGGATGGAGGAAAAAATCATCCTAATTTTTTATTTTTAATTTTTAATTTCAGATGATTTTTTCCTCTGTCCCTAAAATCATCCTTCATTACTATTTACAAAAACGATGTTTTCCAATTGTTTTTACTAATGGTCTTGACCAAATCCATTTATTAGTTGCTGTCGCTGGATTAAAGTAATAGATACATCCACCTGTTGGATCCCAACCATTTTTGGCATCCTGTGCTGCTTTATATACAGTTGACCCTTCACTAATTGGGCTATTTATTTGTCCATCCGCTACTGCCGTAAATGCTCCTGATTGATAAATAACTCCTGCTATGGTGTTAGGAAATTGAGAACTTTTTACTCGATTTAAAATAACAGCACCAACAGCTACTTGTCCTTCATAGGGTTCCCCTCTTGCTTCTCCATTGATTGCTCTTGCCATCAATTGCATGTCTGAAGTTCCTGACGATGCAGCATAACTAACATTACTCTCTTCCATATCACTTGTTATAAAAATAAGAGATATAATGATGACTAGTAGTATTAAAATAACTCCTATTATTTTGATTACATTTCTCAAAAAATCACCTTTTTCTTTTTCAAAATTTTACTAACTAATATTATTTTGCATTTTTATAAAAAAAATATTCCATTTTTTGAAATTTTATTTTTTTATGATATAATAAATACATTATTATTAATTTTAAGAAAGGATTTTCTATGAATATTTTAATTTTTTATGCTTCTTATGGTGGTGGTCACTTAAATGCTGCCAAATCCATCCATGAATATATCCAAAATCATTACAAAGACAATAATATGGAATTAATTGATTGTATGAAATATGTGAATAAAACAGTTGAAAAAGTCACAACAGCTGCTTATAGAGAAGCTGCTAAAAAGGCACCTTGGGTTTGGGGACGAATTTACAGCGACTCTCAAAAAGGACCTTTAGCACATCTTTCTACAAGGTCTAATAAAATTATGGCAATTAAATTATTAAGATTATTACGAGAAAAAAAGCCAGATTTAATTATTTCTACTCATCCTTTTAGCAGTCAGATGTGTAGCTATTTAAAAAGGAAAGGAAAAATAACAGCGAAAATTGCAACAATTATGACTGACTTTGCCCCACATGATCAATGGCTTGTTGGCAGTAATTTTACCGATTATTTTTTTGTTGCCAATGATAAAATGAAAGATTATTTAATTTCTACTAAAATTCCAAGTAACAAGGTTTTTGTAACCGGAATCCCCCTATCTAACCGCTTTTTGCAAAAATATGATAGGAAAGAAATCTTAGATACTTATCAATTAGAAAACGGAAAAAGAACCATATTATTTTTCGGTGGAGGAGAATTTGGTTTAGGGAAATCCAGAACTTTTGATATATTTGACAGCCTAATTCAAACCAGTGAAGATATTCAAATAATTGCTATTGCTGGTAAAAATGAAAAAATGAAAGCTAAATTTAATGAAATAGTAGAAAAAAATAAAGCTTCCGAACGTGTTAAAGTACTTAGTTTCACAAACCAAGTTCCAGAACTTATGAGTATTTCTGATTTAGTGGTAACTAAACCTGGTGGTATGACAACAACAGAAAGTCTAGCTTCTGGATTACCAATGATTATTATTAATCCTATTCCTGGGCAAGAGGAAGAAAATGCTGAATTTTTAGAAAACAAAGGAGTCGGTATTTGGCTTAAGAAAAATGATAATGTTTCTGAGGTTTTTAATGACTTATTTTCTCATCCTAATAAATTAAATGAAATGAAAAAAAACACTTTACTAATAGGACATCCAAATGCAACAAATATTATTTGTGATGTATTATTAAAAAGCTAAATGGTTTTCTAATCATCTAGCTTTTTGATAATCTGTTTTATAATTATTCGAATTTTGTTCTATTTCGTATTAATTCCTTTATACTTATTGGATTTTATGTTACTTTTTATAATTCTCTTCTTCCTTCTAAAGCTTTCGTCAATGTTATTTCATCTGTATATTCTAAATCTCCACCAACTGGAATTCCATGAGCAATTCTCGTCACAGTAATTCCTAATGGCTTAATCAATTTAGATAAATACATCGCTGTAGCTTCTCCCTCTACCCTTGGATTGGTAGCTAATATAACTTCCTTAACTTGTCCTTCCATTAATCTTGCTAAAAGTTCTTTAATCTTAATATCATCTGGACCAATTCCATTCATAGGGGAAATAGAACCATGTAAAACATGATAAACACCTTTAAATTCATGTGTCTTTTCCATTGCTATAATATCTCTTACATCCTCTACTACACATATAATAGAACTATCTCTTTTTGGATTACCACAAATAGAACATGGATCTGTGTCTGAAATATTGTAACACTTACCACAATACTTTAAATTTTTCTTAGCATTTACAATGGAAGAAATAAATTCATTTGTTTCTTCCTCAGAACTATTTAAAATATAAAAAGCAAGCCTTGCGGCAGTCTTATGCCCAATGCTTGGCAATCTTTCAAAACTTTCTATTAGTTTTTCAATCGATGGTGAATATAATGACATTTTACATCAACCCCGGTATATTAAATTTTCCTAGTTGTGCTGCTTGTTCACTATCTACTTTTCTTAACGCTTCATTAACACATGTTAAAATTAAATCTTCTAGCATTTCTACATCTTCTGGGTCTACTACCTCTGGTTTTATTTTTAACTCTTTAAGTACTTTTTCCCCAGAAACTTTCGCTGTCACAGCTCCTCCACCAGCTGATGCCTCAAATTCTTTAGTTGCTAACTCTGCTTGTGATTTTTCCATATCAGCTTGCATTTTTTTTGCTTCCTTCATCAAGCTATTAATATTCATTCCTCCGAATCCTCCCATACCTCCTGGGAATCCACCTCTTTTACTCATTCTAAAATCTCCTTCCTTTTTTATACTGCTTTGTTTCATATCTTTTAAGTTTAATTATATTATTTTTGCAACACCGCGTAAACGACCAGCTAACGCATACTGCTACTGTAACAAGCAAAGCTTTAACAGTGGACAGCAAAACGAGCGATAACGCGAGTGCGATTAGAGCAACCAATCAATTTAAGATTCATGGAGGTTGCGAAAAAAAATAATATAATTAAACTTTATAAAAAAATTAAAATTTACTCAATAATATGAAATGGTATATCTGATTCATTTGCAAAATTCTGTAAACTTTCCTCACTTGTCATTTGATGTGTCTGCTGTGCATCTGACGTCAAATACTTAATTTGCATTTCCTTACCACAAGCCATCGAAACCAAATTTGAAATCTCCCTAATATTCTCTTGTTTCTCTAGCACAGTCTTTCCAAAAGAAGACATGCCATTCGGAAACTCAATACCAACTGTCATATCATTTAATTCCTTTGCTGCTGTCCCTATCAAATTGGTATATAAAACAATCTTTCCGCTTTGTTTCAAATCATTTACAATTTGTGGCCAATATTCCTCTGACTTATTAGAAAACTTCTTAGTTGTTGTAGCTGAATGACTCTTAATTTTAGAAGAAACTTGACTGGTAGTAGATGTCCCTAAATTAGCTGGTCTCACAGCACTAACATTATTAGTATCTCTTTGTCCAATTTGTGCTACACTACTCATACTAGACTGCCCTGCCTGATTTATATTGGATGCAACCATTCCTTTTCCTGATTTCAAATATTTCTCAATTTTAGCTACTCTCTCCTCTATTTCACTACTGATATCAGTTTTTTGGTTACATAATTTAATTATACCTGCCTGAAACATGATTGTTTTTTGTGTTGACCATTTTATGTTACTTTCTAACTCTGATAATTGATAGACTAAGTCTACCAATTTATTTTTAGACACTGTTTCAGAAATGCTTTTAATAACATCTAGTTCTTTTTCACTATATAATTCTAACTTACCAGTTGCTTGATAAACCAAGACATCCTTCACATATTTTATCATTTCCCAAATAAAATAATTGATATCTTTTCCCTCTTTTAAAACAGAATCAACATTTTCTAATGCCTTAATTACATTATATTCCAAAATAGCTTGTATGATACCATTTACAAAAGTAACTTTTGGAATTCCTACCAAATCTTTTATTTTATCCTCATCAATTTTGTTTTCGCCATCTTGCACACACCTTTCTAGAATAGACAAACTGTCTCTCATAGCACCTTCTGATAAAGTGGCAATAATAGCTAATGCTCCTTCGGTCGCTTCTATCTTGCTTTCGTTACATACGATTTCTAACCTTTTAATAATATTCTCATTGGCAATTCTCTTAAAATCAAATCGTTGACATCTTGATAAAATGGTCGCTGGCAATTTTTGTGGCTCTGTCGTCGCTAATATGAATTTGACATGTTCTGGCGGCTCTTCCAATGTTTTTAACAAAGCATTAAAAGCACCTGTTGAAAGCATATGTACCTCATCTATAATATATACTCTATATTTTGCTTTGGTTGGCAAAAAATTAACTTCTTCACGAATACTTCTAATATCTTCTACACTATTATTAGAAGCCGCATCCATTTCTACAATATCTGTTAAAGAACCAGAAATAGCACCTTTACAAATTTCACACTCATTGCATGGCTCTCCGTCTTGCGGATTCAAGCAATTAATCGCTCTTGCTAATACTTTAGCTGCTGTTGTCTTTCCCGTTCCTCTTCCACCATTAAATAAATAAGCATGCCCCACACGGTCAGATGTTATTTGATTTTTTAGTGTTTTTGTTATATGTTCTTGCCCCACCATTTCAGAAAATGTTATTGGTCTAAATTTTCGATAAAGAGCTGTGTACCCCATAATTTCACATCCTCTTACTAAAAAAATGATTGTTCACTCAATCTCTCTATGGAAAGACTCCACATAAAGAAATCTACTTATTGCTGCTTCCTTCCGGACCTGACAAGATTCATAGGTCTTTATTGGATTCTCTCCATACAAAGATTAAGCTCACAACCATTTGTATTATATACTGAATTTCTAATTTTATCAAGTAATTTATACTAATTATTCACTCTTTTAAAAATAAATTTCTTAAGATCCGTTATTTCCCTAGATGTTGTCCCATTCTCGATAACATTATCAACTGGAAAATCCAGCCCAATTGTTGTCTTATATTCTTTTTTTTCTTCTAACTTAATGATTAAATCAAAAGTCAATTTTATTTCCAAATCTTCTTGCTCAATTCCTGCTTTTTTTAATAATTCATGATGATTAATTTCCTCATCATTTGAAGTATAATTTGTCAAATTGTCATTGGAACATCTAAAAGCTATAATTCCTCCCTGATTTGAAATTTTTTGTTGTTTTAAATTTGATTCCATATCTCCAGTGTATTTAATACTTTCAACAATATTCTCCTCTTTATTTTTAAACACTAACTTTTCTTCTTGTTCATCTGGCTTATAAATCTTTATATTCTCTTTTTTCTTTCCCTCAATTTGTATATTATTAACCTCCACAGATTTAATTGCCTCTGTTTTACCATACCCATCATTTTTATCGATATACAAAAATATATCATTACTTTGATAAACATCAAATGCCCATCTTGTATCGATAACCTTTTGATCGATTCCCTCAGAAGAGCTAATGACCGATATTTTTGATAATTGAAAAGGCATATTCGTTTCTCCCTCTACACTATATTTTAACCAAATAATGCCAAAAACAAACAAAAACATAGCAAAAATTATAATGATTACGATTATATGAAAATATTTCTTTCTTGTTATATCTCTTAACTTTCTTATCATTTTTCCTCCTTAGAGACATTTTGGTGTCGTATTGAGAATTTCTTAGCTATTTGAGCATTTCTTCATCTCTCTTAACTGTTTAAAAAACTCCTTTAATTCTCTCTCACATCTTTCCTTTTCAATTCCTGTCTCTATTTCGACTTTATGATTAAAGGGATAATCTTGCAATAAGTTTAAAACAGAGCCACATGCACCTGTCTTTTCGTCCATTGCTCCAATATACACTTTCTTAATTCTTGACTGTATTATTGCACCAGCACACATAGAACACGGCTCTAATGTAACGTACATTTCACAATCTAGCAACCTCCAAGCTTCTAATTTTTTACTAGCTTTTTGGATAGCTATAATTTCTGCATGTTTAGTAGTGTCTGTTTTTGTTTCTTTTTGATTGTGTGCTCTTGCTATTATTTTTCCATTTTTTACAATAACACATCCTACTGGTACTTCTAATTTATTGGCTGCTTTTTTAGCTTCTTTTAATGCTTCTTGCATAAATTTTTCTTTTAGCATATTATTCTTCTTTCTTTTTAGCAATTATTTTTGAATGTTTTGGTGTGCCCAGGTGGACTCGAACCACCATCGATTGCTTAGGAGGCAACTGTTCTATCCTGTTGAACTATGAGCACATATCAAATATTTAATACCCACATATTACACTATATTTATACTTTTGTCAACGAAGACATTTATTTAAGTTCCAGTGTTTTTTATAACTTTCATATTTAGAAGGGAACAAAAAACACTAAACTTAAAAGACATTTATCAATCTTGCTCCTCATAACATCCTTTTCCATGGATAAAACCCAACAAATATATCTTTTTGACGCACTCTTTCTGATTTTTTATCATTTCTAATTCCTCTTTTGTAAATAAGTCCTTATTTTCTTGTATTCTATCCTTTATAAAATCATCTAATCTTATATCTTTCATAAAGAAAAAACCTTCTTTCGTATAAAAATCATTTGACTTTCACACTCAAAAAAGTTATACTAACCATGTACATACTTTTGAGTGTGTGTGCTTTAAAGAGATAGCAAGGTTTAGCGGTCTAGCTGTCTCTTTGTTTTGTATTATACTATATATCATAATGAAAAACAAAACCCGTTTTCGACAAAAAAATCCGCAATGCCTTGTAAACACTACGAATTTTTTTCAAAAGTTTTTTGATACTTATAATTTCAACGAAATTCTATTTCGCAAGCCGTGCCAAGCATTCCCACTGATATATTTTAAACTCTCTGAATTTAATAGGTCGTTCTCTTTAGCATAACAATTCCATTCCTTAATAGTAGGAAATTTTATAAAATCGCTTGCCATTTTTCTTAAACATTTAACAGATTCTAAATATTTAATATTCATTACATTATCTTTGTGATATTGTCTTTCATTTTGATAATAAAAATTGACTAATTGATTGTATCTGTCACTTATTTTTCTTGTTTTTTCTGAATCTAAACCGTATATTTCTATACTTTCATGTAATCTTTCTCTTAATTTTTCAAAATCACTTATCATTTGTATCAACCAACCTTACTGTTCTTTTTTACCACATTATTGTATAAAATGGTACATACTATAGCTATTAATATATTCGTTCTCTAACATTATCAATTCATAAATTTATACATATTTCTACATTTTTCTCTTTTTGCCATTGTATATCGTTATTGAACTTTTAGTATAAAAAAATTTTTGACCGATTCTCTTAATTGTTTTACTATACGTTATCACTATTCCTTTTCGCATTTTACCACCTCCAAGTTTTTTGTTTCTAAACTTATTATAGTATATTACTATTGAACTGTCAATAATATTTCAACAAAAAGTTTTTAATTTTTGAACTTTTCTAAGAATCCTAAGAAAAAATTTTAAAGCCGTTTACTTTTAATGAACATTGTGATATAATATTTTAAGCAAATCAATAAAGGATTCTTACTATTTTAAACTGTATTTATCCCCTTAGAAAGGAACACTATTAACTATGGAAATAGATAAAATTATGATAGGAAATCGAATAAAAATACTCCGCAAAGAATTCAAATTAACCCAAGAAGAATTAGCTTTAAAGCTAGGTTTAAAAGGAAAATCTAGTATTGCTAATTATGAAAAAGGTACCATAAGTCCTAGTGATGATATAAAACTACAAATGTCAAAATTATTCAATTGCTCTATCGATTATTTAATGGGTGTTTCTGATGTGCGCAATTCACAAGAAATTAATTTAGATAAATTAGATATTGCATTTGCTACTGGTATAAAAGGCTTAAATAAAGAAAATCAAAAAATTGCTAAAGATATTATAGAAGGTTTGCTCGCAAAACAAAAAAATGAGGAAAATAAAAAGGAGACTAATAATTAATTAAAAGATGGACCCAACTGAATTATATAAAATGATGGAAGATGAAAACATTAATTATATAAATCATGACTTGTTCTCTACAAGTGGAATGATAGCTCATTATGAAGATATAACTGCCATTATAGTAGATGACAAAAAAGTTAAAGGACAAGTTGCAGAAAATACCGTCTTAATACAGGAATTAGGACATTACATGTCAGGTGCATACTATCGCACGAACAGTCCCTATGAGTTAATAGAAAAAATGGAACATAAAGCAGATAAAAAAGCTTGGGAGGAATTTTTCCCTTATGAAGAAATCAAAGAGCTCATGAAAAAAGGATTAACAACTGTAACACAACTAGCCGAATATTATGATGTAGAAGCTCCCTATATGGCTAGATGTATTAATTATTACTATAATCAATATCATGGTTTTGATTAAAAACTATATCAATTTTACGAAAAAATTATATTACACTAAATGGTAAATTTGTTATTTAAAATAGGAGATAAAAATGCAAAGAATATTGAGTCATTTAAGAAAAGCAATTGAAGAATATAAAATGATAGAAGAAGGAGATAAAATTGCTGTATGCTTATCAGGAGGTAAAGACTCTATTACAATGTTACATGCTCTAAAAGCATTACAAAGATTTTATCCTAAAAAATTTGAATTAATAGCAGTTAGTATCAATCCAGGATTTGAATTTTTTGATATTGAATTTTTACAGGAAATTTGTGATTCTCTAGAAATCCCATTATTTATTGAAAAAAGTAATGCCAAAGAAATTGTATTTGATATTAGAAAAGAAAAAAATCCATGTTCACTATGTGCTAATTTGCGTAGGGGTGTAATCAATTCCATTGCAATTCGAGAAAGATGTAACAAAATTTCCTTAGGTCATAATCAAGATGATGTTTTAGAAACTTTTTTACTAAATTTATTATATACTGGAAATATTGGTACTTTTTCTCCTGTTAGCTATATGGATCGTTCTAAAATCACTTTAATCAGACCTTTAGTCTATACTCCAGAAAAAGAAATTAGAAGATTTGTTCGAAAAAATAATTTATCAGTAATGCCCAAAGTTTGTCCTATGGATGGTACTTCTAAAAGAGAAGACATGAAACAACTAATTTTCACTTTAACCAAAGACATTCCTATGATTCGTGCTAATTTATTTGGTGCCATTCAAAGAAATTTAGAAGATTGGAAAAAATAAAAGAGAGAACCTGATGTTTTCCTCCGTCCCCAAAATCAGGCACCCTCTTTTTTATTATTTAACAATCTGCATCATAGCTTCTTTTAATTCTAACAACTTTTTATTAGCATCTTCTTCTGAATTTCCTTTCACTCCCATATATAACTTAATTTTTGGTTCCGTCCCAGATGGTCTAATACAACACCATGCATTATCTTCTAATTCATAATATAATACATTAGATTGTGGTAATCCTGTCTTCGTAATTTCTCCTGTTTGCATATTTTTTACTGTATCTTTTTCTACATCTTTAAAAGTCAATACTCGATAATTCCCTATTTTTTCAATATCTGTATTTCGCATTTTTGTCATCATATCCTTAATCTCTTGAGCCCCTTGTACTCCTTCTCTCACAATAGACACTTGTTCTTCTTTATAATATCCATATTTTTCATAGATATCATTCATAGCATCCCATAAGGTCTTGTTTTGAGATTGGTAATAACATGCTGCTTCACAAAGTGCCATAACAGCTGCAATTCCATCTTTATCCCTTGCATAATCGCCAATCAAACATCCATAGCTTTCTTCATATCCAAATACATAAGTCCTATCCTTATTTTCTTCTGCTTTTTTCATAACAGCACCTATATTTTTAAATCCTGTTAATACTTCTGGACATGATAAATGATAATATTTTGCAATGGCTTTTGCTAAATCAGAAGATACAATCGTTGTAATTAGCATTCCATTAGCTGGTAATATTCCTTTTTCCTGCATTTGAGAAATTCTATATTCTGCAATTAATAAAGCTGACATATTTCCTGTATAAGTCATGTATTCTCCTGTTTTAATATCTTTTGCAAAAATACCTAAACGATCTGCATCAGGATCATTAGCTAAAATAACATCAGCATCTACTTTTTCAGCCAATTCTAAAGCTAATTTAAATGCTTTTTTATCTTCTGGATTTGGATAATCAACCGTTGGAAAATTTCCATCTGGTTCTTTTTGTTCTGGCACTACATAGACATTTTCTAATCCTAATTCTTTTAAAAGTCTTTCTGTTACTGTGTTCCCCGTTCCGTGTAAAGGAGTATAAACAATTTTTACTTTCTTTCCTTGTTCTTTCATGATATCTGGATTCAAAACCGAATTTTTCAAAACATTTAAGTATTTATCATCCATTTCTGTTCCAATAATATTCAATAGACCTTTTTGTACTGCTTCTTCTTTCGAGATTTGTTTGATTTCAGAAAAATTCTTAACAGCTCTTACTTTACTAATAATGTCCTTATCTCTTGGGGATACAATTTGTGCTCCATCATCCCAATACACTTTATATCCATTATATTTTGGAGGATTGTGACTAGCTGTAATCATAACTCCCGCCGTACATCCTAATTCTCTTACTGCAAAAGATAATTCTGGCACTGGTCTTAAGTTTTCAAACAAATAAGCTTTTATTCCATTTGCACATAAAATTAATGCTGTTTGCATACTAAATTCTTTTGACATTTTTCTGGAATCATAACTAATTGCAACACCTTTATCTTGTGTCCCTTCTTCAACAATATAATTAGCTAATCCTTGTGTCGCTTTTCCTACTGTATATTGATTCATTCGATTAGTTCCTAATCCAATAATTCCTCTTAAACCTGCTGTTCCAAATTCTAATTCTTGATAAAATCTGTCTTCAATTTCTTTCTCATTCTCCTTTATAGCTACTAACTCTCTTTTTGTCTCTTCATCAAATTCTGGACTTTCACACCATCTTCTATATTCTTCTAAATAGTTCATTTTATCCCTCCCTTTCTTTTATGTCTCTATTATACTTTATAAAAATAAAATTGACAATAGTTGTTTTATTCAAGTTTCAACTTTTTGCAAGTGAAGGTTATAATATATAATTTTTGCAACACTACGTAAGCGACCAGCTAACGCATACTGCCACCGTAACAAGCAAAGCTTTAACAGTGGACAGCAAAACAGCAAAGCAAGTAGCATTGGAACAATCTACAGATAAAAAGTTAATGTTGAAAAAATTTTCCTATAATAGAAAAAAGAGGATATCCTAAAATAATAGGTTACCTCTTCTAATGTACTAATTTATTCTAATCCAAATGATGAAATTCCTTATATAACTCTCTCGCTGTCCTTGGGCAATCAACTCCAGCAGAATCTGCATTTTTGACTGGTGCAAACTCCTCTTCCCTTTTTACGCGAAGAATTGCCATATCGTCTACTTCTCCAAAAGCATCAAATAGAAAAGCTTCAAATTTATAGGCATTTGGTGAATCCGGAACTACTAAATCGCCTTTTTTATCAATATAAGTAGCCTTTTTATATGCTACATGATATGGTAAAGGATTGCATCCCATTTTTTCCACTGCACTTACACTAAATAAGTTACAAAGAATATGAGATTCTCCATAAAGTAATTCTCCATTTTCGTCTCGTGCTTCTGCCATTTTTTCTGTTATTTCAGAATATTCTATAACACTTGGTTTTCCATTTCTCTTACAAAATACTCCTACTTTTTCTTGGGGACTTACTTTCACAACAGATTTACAAGCAACAGCTACCTCTTTATCAATAGCAATTCCCATTAAAACAGGGTCAACCATTTTCGCTAAGCAATTATCTACACCTCCTATAAATACCCATTCAACTCCTATTTCCCTCATCTTCTTGGTCATTTCGTTTTTTACAAGTGACTCATAAATTCCTCCATGACCATCTGCTGCCTGCTTAATTAATCCATCTTCCCCAATTAATACTTTTCCTTCTGTATCTATCATTGGCAGTTCACCTTGTATAAAGAAGAAAATATTTTTATCTTTTTGATATCCAAAATATTTATTTTCCTCAAAAAATTCAACAGTTGCTTCATTATTCTCTCGACTTGTCATAATAAACCAAGGAATCGTAACATCATACTTTTTTCCCTCTTCTTTTAAATGATCACTTAACAGTTCAAATAATGACTTATGTGAATCTAAACCAATATCATAAGTTCCTTTTGGTCCATTATGACCAAGTCTTGTTCCTTGTCCTCCTGCCATTGTTACCACTGCTAGCTTACCTTCCTTAATGGCTTTGTTCCCTATATTTTCATAATATTTATAATCATCATATAATTTACTTTTATCTAAATATTCCATTGGTGTAATTTCATCTTTCTCATGTTTCTCTTCTTTTTTAGTATGATTATATAATCCTTGAATTAATTCAAAATCAATTCGTTCTATTTGCTTTAATAAATCGTTTTGATGCTTTTCATCTAATGTCTCATAATGATTTAATAAATGTTCTTGCCCATATTTTTTTAAAACACTTTGCAATTCTTCAACTTTTCTACTCATACTTATCTCCCTTTCCTAATATCTTAATAAAACAGATAATATATATTATCTGTTTTATTATTTATACACCATTTTAAAAAAATTGGCAACTATTTCTTTTATTTTAGGTTCATTTTTTATTATAGTTTATATAAAAATTCTAATATATAGTTAAATTCAATGATACGCAATATGGAAGGACACTTATTATTATCGATAATCCAGATTAACTCTTCTATATTGAAATATTATTAAACTTATTTATATAATTAGTCCGACCAGTAAAGAACGGAATTTTTCTATATATTATAACTTTTAAATTTAGAAGAGAACAAAAAAAACCGAAACTTAAATTTCTCTTATAAATTTTCTATTTCCTTTTCTCCCGTAACTCTCAAGACTTTTTCATATTGTCCCATTATCTCGTCTAAATTGTCTCCCACTTCTTCTATGTCATAACAATCTATAATTTTAATATGATTTTCTTCTGGTAACCATTTCTTCATATTTTGATTCATATGCTGAATATAACTCTTATTTCCCTTTACAAAAATAATTATATTTTCCTTTTCGTTCATTTTTGTTTTCATTCTATTAAATTTTTCTATATCGTTATTTTTCCAATCTAATTTTAATATTTCTTCTTTCTTTTCTTCTTTTAAATTAATATTTCCAAGTAACGTTTTTATGCTTTTTTCTAAATCATTTTCTGTCAAAATAATAATTTTATTCTTGTTTTCTATTTTTTTATTTATATATGGCAAACTTATCATTTCAAAATGATAATCACTTGCATAAAATGCACATATTTTTTCTTTGGTATCTTTGTTTTTATTCATTTGAAATTCTCTCCTTTAACTTTTAAAATCATACGGCTAGTTCGTTTTTTGAAGCACTGGTAAATTTTACCATTTCTTTACAAATATGTCAATAATATTTCAAAAAAAATATTTCTTCTTTTTTCGACATTTGAATTTTTATCCTATTTTAGTATAAATTTTTCTAATTTGTTAATAATTAATAGTAAAGAATATTTTTGAAATTAATTATTTTTGGAGGTAACAAATGAAAAAAAATTTAAAAATGGTAATTATTTTAACTTTTCTTCTTTTTTTCTATACTTCTATTTGTGCCATCTCTTATGCACAAAATATATCTACTGACATTGCTAATAGTGTTTTCAGATTACACGTGATTGCTAATAGTGATAAAGAAGAAGACCAAAACTTAAAATATACTGTGCGTGATCATCTATTAAATTATATGAATTCAATTTGTGGAAATTGTAAATCAAAAGAAGAAGCAATCTCTATTGTGCAAAAAAATAAAAATGCTTTTGAGCAAATTGCTGTAAGCACAATAAAGGAACAAGGTTATAACTATTCTGTCAAAATTAATATTGGTAATTTTGAATTCCCTACCAAAAATTATGGTGATATCTCTTTGCCTGCTGGTTATTATGATGCTTTACGAGTTGAAATTGGTGAAGCAAAAGGTCAAAATTGGTGGTGTGTCATGTTTCCACCACTATGCTTTGTTGATATTTCTTCTGGTGTAGTTCCAGAAGAATCAAAAGAATTAATGGAAAAAAATATGTCAGAAGAAGAATTCGCTCTTGTATCTAGTCAATCTGATAACGAAATTCAATTCAAATTTAAATTATTAGAATTCTTTGCTAATAATGGTCTAATAACAGCAAAAAAATAGAAGAAAAATAGTTGCAATCATTCTAAGTTTATGATATATTTTAATAAGTAAAAGAGTGTTAATTTTTATTACACACTCTTTTTTCATGGAAACACATAACAATGGGGGTTATTTAATTGGAAAAATTAGTTGTAAAAGGTCCAACACCTTTAAAAGGTGAGATAACAATCAATGGTGCAAAAAATGCTGCTGTAGCTATTTTACCTGCTACACTTTTAATTGATGGAAGCTGTACCATTGAAAATCTACCAAATATCAGCGATATCAAAATATCTTGTGAAATATTAGAAAAACTAGGAGCTAAAATAACTTGGAACAATAAAAATAGTATCACTATAGATACTTCAAATATAACAACTACAAAAGCACCCTTAGATTTAACCAGCAAATTTAGAGCTTCTTATTATATCATTGGAGCTATGCTAAGTAGAAAAGGAGAAATCGAAGTTGGAATGCCAGGTGGTTGTAAACTTGGTGCCAGACCAATTGATCAACATATCAAAGGCTTTGAAAGATTAGGTGCCAATGTTACCGTTGAAAAAGGTACTATTTATGCTAAAGCAAAAAAATTGAATGGATGTCCTATTTATATGGACATTGTTTCTGTTGGTGCAACCATTAATGTTATGCTAGCTAGTGTTTTAGCAAAAGGGACAACCATTATTGATAACGCTGCTAAAGAGCCACATATAGTAGATGTAGCAAACTTTTTAAATACTATGGGAGCTGACATTAGAGGTGCAGGAACTGATGTAATTAAAATTAATGGAGTCGAAAAATTACAAGGAAATGCAACTTATTCTGTTGTTCCTGATCAAATTGAAGCTGGTACCTTTATGCTTGCAGCCGTAGCAACGAAAGGGGATTTAGTTATTAAAAATTGTATTACTAAACATTTAGAATCCATTACTGCTAAAATTATTGAAGTAGGCGGAAACGTAGAAGATAATATTGACAGCATTCATGTTTGGTGTAACAAAAGACCAAGTAAAGCTACGATAAAAACTTTACCATATCCTGGATTTCCTACTGATTTACAACCTCAAATGGGTGTTGTATTATCTCTAGCTAATGGCAATAGTATGATTCACGAAAGTATATGGGATTCTAGATTTCAATATACAGATGAATTAAATAAAATGGGAGCAAAAATAACTGCACAAGGAAAATCGGCCTTCTTCGAAGGTGTAAAAAAATTATCTGGTGCTCCTGTTTATTCTTCTGACTTAAGAGCAGGAGCTGCTCTTGTTATTGCTGGGACAGCTGCAGAAGGAACTACTGAAATTTATAACTTAGAACATATTGATAGAGGATATGAAAATATAGAAGAAAAATTCAGAAGTATTGGTGCTAAAATTGAAAGAGTGAATGAATAACAAGGACGAGTAGAATTCTAAACAGATGACCTGCAAAAATTCTATTCTTCACATAATTCATTTCTAGATTAATTACATATTTTAATATGTAATTGACTGAAACCTAAATCAAAGGAAAGAATAATTATGTTGAATTTTTATAGTTTATATAGTGGCAGTAGTGGAAATAGTTTATTTGTAGAAACAACAAACACGAAACTTTTAATTGATGCTGGTGTTAGTAGTAAAAAAATTGAAAAAGCTTTATCTGATATTAATATTAATCCATTTTCTATAGATGGCATTTTAGTTACTCATGAACATATAGATCATGTACAAGGATTAGGAACTTTTTCTAAAAAATTTGATTTACCAGTATTCGTAAATCAAGAAACGTTAGATGCTATGCCAAAACAAAGAGATAAAATAGCAAGTAATAATATCAAAACTTTTAAAGTCTCCGACAAATTTTCAATAGGAGATTTAGATATTAAACCATTTCCAATTCCTCATGATGCCTCCAATCCTTGCGGATTTAATATCTGGAAAAAAGATAAAAAAATAAGTATTGCAACTGACATTGGGCATATGACAAATGATATTGTAAAACAGTTAGAAGAAAGCTTGTTTATCATGTTGGAGGCAAATTATGATCCAGAAGTTTTACGTTGTTCTTCTTATCCTTTTCCTTTAAAAGCAAGAATTGCTGGTCCAACTGGTCATTTATCAAATGAAATGGCTGGTAAAACTATATCGCATTTACTAAAATCTGGTTTGAAAAATGCTATGCTTGGTCATTTGAGTAAAGAAAGTAACTTTCCTGAACTTGCTTATCAAACAGTTATGGATGAATTGATTTCTGCTGATTCTTTTGATAAGGACTCCATTCATTTAAACGTTGCCAGTAGAGACGTACATAGTAAAGTAATTAAAATTTAAAAATTCTTAAAAAGTTTAATATAATTTTTTATAAAATCTAATAGGAGTTCAAATTATGTTAAGTATTCAAGTCATTTGTATAGGAAAATTAAAAGAAACGTATTTAAAATCCGCCATTAATGAATATAGCAAACGACTATCTAGATATTGCAAATTAGATATTGTAGAATTACCCGACGAGAAAATACCCGAAAAAGTAAACATAAAATTGATTGATGAAATTAAATCAAAAGAATGTAATAGTATTCTAAGTCATATCAAAAAGGACTCTTATATTATTGCTTTAGATTTAAAAGGAAAACAATTTACATCTGAAGAATTTTCCTCTGAAATTGAAAAACTTTCCATGACTTCCAGCCACATTACTTTTATCATTGGTGGTTCTCTTGGTTTAACCAACGAGTTGTTAAACCAATGTCATCAAAAGATATGCTTTTCTAAGATGACTTTTCCACATCAATTAATTAGAGTATTCCTCTTGGAGCAGGTATTTAGAGCTTTTAAAATAGCAAATAGAGAAACTTATCATAGATAATATTTTATTGGCTTTGTAGAGAAAATGAAAGAAAAAAATAATCTTATTTAAATTATAGGGGCGAACTAAAAAAGATTACATAATTCAATATTTATTTTCTACTGGGGGGATATTTTCTCTACAAAAGTAAAAACATAATTAGTTCGAAATTTTTTTCAAAATCTCCTTGGTTAATATAAAAAGTATAACCTTTTTTACGATTATAAAAATTGACATAAATAATATAATTTGTGTTATCATGAAATGATTATATCCTAATTTATCTTATTTGTCAACAAAAACTTTACGACAAAATCTTACATATTCCTACACTTACCAGCATTCCAACAACATCTGCCACCAAAGAAGCAACCAAAACAAATCTTGTCTTTTTTATCTTAACAGAACTCGTATAAACTGCAATTGTATATAATGTTGTTTCTGTAGAACCCATAATAACAGATGCTATGATTCCTATACTGCTATCTACTCCATAAGTTTTCATAATGTCTGTTGCAACAGCAATTGAACCACTTCCTGAAATAGGTCTCAGCATGGCTAGTGGCATAATCTCACTTGGAAATTGTATGACATTTAAAATAGGAGTAATAATACGAATCATCATATCTAAAATGCCAGAATTCCTTAATGCTCCAATAGCAACAAATAATCCTACTAATGTTGGTAAAATACTAAATACAATTTCTATCCCTTCTTTAGCACCTTCTAAAAAATCATCAAATACTTTATTTTTTTCAATTAAACCATAAGTAACAATTAATAAAATAATAAGTGGCATAGCTAAACTAGATATAAAGTTAACAGCTTGCATAGTATTACTCCTTTTTACCAAATTTAATAATTAACATAACAGTTACTATTCCGTGCTATTGCTGCACATATTGTTGCAATCCAAACAGGAAAAATGATACTAGTTGGATTACTAGAGCCTAATGAGTTCCTAATAGCAATTACCGTTGTTGGTATAAGTTGTATAGAAGCTGTATTTAAAACAATAAATACAAGCATTGAGTTAGTCAAAGTGTCTTTTTGTGGATTATTTTTTTGCATTGATTTCATCGCTTTCAACCCTAAAGGCGTAGCTGCATTTCCTAAACCTAAAATATTCGCAATCATATTCATAGAAATTTCTTTTTGAATATGTTTATTTTTTTTTATTTCTGGAAATAATATCTTTATAATTGGACTTAATAGATTTGTTAATTTGTCAATAAGACTTGTTTTACTGGCAATTTGCATAATGCCATTCCATAAACATATCGTTCCAAGTAAGTCAATAGACAGCATAATAGCATCACTAGTACTCTGAAAAATAGCTGAATTCAAATGCTCTAAATTACCAGAAAAAATAGCATAAGAAAAAGATATTATAATAAATACAGGCCATATATTATTTAACATATTTATCACCTAAATAATTTTATTCTATCAATGAATTTTTATTACAATATAATTGACCTGAATTTTTATTTATGATATATTAAATACATAAGGATTGTTAAATTATAACTTTTAAGGAGGATGAATTGTATGAAGTCAACTGGAATTGTTAGAAGAGTAGATGAACTTGGTAGAGTTGTTATTCCAATAGAAATCAGAAATCAATTTAACATTGTTGAAAAAGATCCTATTGAAATATACGTAGATGGCTCTTCCATTATCTTAAAAAAATTCGAGCCAAATTGCATTTTCTGTCGGTAATACAGAAAACTTACTATCTTACAACGATAAATTAATATGCTCAGACTGTGCTAATAAAATAGGTTCATTAGAACAAAAATAAATTTATTTAAAAAGAGCAATATCTCTTCATTTAAACGATACTGCTCTTTTTAGACTCTTTTTTAAGTTTTTCTGTAAAATTCCTATTCAAATTTTTTCAATCTCATTTTTATTAAATTATTCTTTTTCAAATCCTTACTTAATTTCTGCTTTTTCATTAGTATATATGTTAACAAATCATAATGTCAATCAAACACACTGGCACTTCCTTCCATAAAAATATTTATGAAAAAGACTAACTTTATTCATTTGAAATGAATTTTTGATAAACTTCATTTTTACTTAGTCCTCTATCTTTTGCAATCTTCTTAATAATTTCTTTTTTCTCTAGTCCTTGTTCTTCATACAATTGATAATGTTCTTCTAGACTTAAGCTTTTAAAATTTGTCTTTATGTTACCTTTTTTGTTTCCTTCTATAATTAAAACAATTTCTCCTTTTAAATCCTCTACTTTTTCTATTATCTCACTAACATCTCCTCTTATAAACTCTTCATGAATTTTAGTCAACTCTCTAGCTAAAACCACCTGTCTATCTTCTAAAACCTCTTCTAAATCCTTTAATGTAGACTTCAATTTATGTGGTGCTTCATACAAAATTATCGTTTCTTGACTTGTTTCTACTTTATATAATTTTTCTTTTCTTAATTTCTTATTTAACGGTAAAAAGCCTAAAAAAGCAAACTCTCTTGTATCAACCCCAGAAGCAATCAAACCGTTTATCATGGCACATGCTCCTGGAATAGGAATAACATCAATTTCTTTTTTGATACATTGTTTGATTACTACTTCACCTGGATCACAAATACCTGGCGTACCAGCATCTGATACTAAAGCAATATCTTTCCCTTCTAATAACTTTTGTATTAATATATTTGTTTTTATATCCTCATTATGTCTATGATTACTAATTAATGGCTTAGATATCCCTAAATGATTTAATAACTTTAAAGTATGCCTTGTGTCTTCAGCTGCAATTAAATCTACACTTTTTAATATACGAATGGCTCTTAAAGTAATATCTTCTAAATTTCCAATTGGTGTAGCTACAATATATAATTTTCCTCTTTCTTCTCTCATCTTCGTCTTCATTCCTTCCTATCTGTTATATATTTTATTAATTTCTTCTGTATATTCTCCATTTTCCCTATAAATATATAGATTATTCTGTACCTTTAAAAACGGTCTTGCATTTTTTATGCCTTTAATTAATATTAATTTAGGTTCACTGCCTTGATTGCCGTAAACAAATCGCATTACTTTAGGTTCTATTTTGTACTTTCTCATAACTGCTAATATATCTACTAATCTATCTGTCCTATGTACCATATAAAATTCGCCTTTATCCTTCAATAAATTTTTTGAAACTCTAATAAAATCCTCTAATGTAGCTGTCGTCTCATGCCTTGAAATGACTTTCTTTTTTTCCTTATTTTTAATACCAGTATCTCTTTTCTTGTAAGGTGGATTCGTTACAATAGCATCAAAAGTATCTTTTTCCAATATTTTATCTAAACTTAATATATCTTCATTTATTATTTTAAATCTGTTTTCCAAGCAATTTATTTGTATACTTTTTTGAGCCATTTCGTACACTTCTCTCTGAATTTCTACCCCTATTATTTCTTTTAATTCTGTTTTCCCACATAATAAAGTTGCTATAATTCCTGTTCCTGTACCTAAATCCAAAACTTTTGCTTCTTTTTTTATATCCTTAGCAAAATCAGCTAATAAAATACTATCAATACCAAAACAAAACCCACTTCTATTTTGGATTATTTTCAAGTTTTTAAATTGCAAATCCTCCATTTTGTCATCTTGATTCAATTTTATCCTCATTTAACCTTTTCCCCTCTCTACTTTTATGTTTTTTAGTCAATAATTAACTTTTTATCAAAAAATTGCACTTATCTTGTTTTCTTATTTTGCTTTTATTTTTAATTCTTTCTAATTTCTGTATTTCTTTCTTTTATTTTTACTCTTTTTTACCGTTTTTGTCAAATTCTAATTTACTATTTTGTGTCTAGCTTTATATTTTCTGTACTTTTTCTATTTACTTTTTAATATTTCCATGCATACAATTGGGATGCTTTTTCAACATTTTTAGACCAGTTTCATGATATATGTAAACCGATTTTCAAACTTTCTTCGTTTTTCTCCTTTCTTTTGCTTTTCTTAAATGCCTAATATCTTTTCAACTTTTTTCTCACCATTTTTATGTTCAAATTTTCATTTTACTTCGTTCCAACTCTTTTTCTTCATTACTTTTCTTTTTTTCTTTTTAAAACTTTTCAAACTTGTTTTTTCTTTTATCAATTTTTTATTAATTTTTTTATTTATCTTATTTTCTAATTTTTTTATTTTTATCTTATTATTTTTTATTTTATTATTTATTTGTTCACTACTTATCTTTTTTATAATTTAATTTATTTAAATCATTTTTATTTTTAATAATATTTTCCTCATTCTGTTTTTTTATTTATAATTTCTTAATTAATATTTCTAAAATTTGAATTTATCTTTATTTTCATTTTTTATATTTCTATTTCCCCATTTCAAACTTTTATTTTTTCTTATAAATCTTACACTCAAATTTTTTATTTTATTTTTTACTGATTCTTTTTTCAATTATGTATTAAATATTTTATGTTTAGATTTATTCCTCATATTATTTCTCATATTATTTTTCTATTCACTTCTATTCATATATCTTTTTGCCCATGAAATTTGAATTTTACTTCAGCACTTTTACTTCTATTTTCATGATATATGTAAACCGATTTTCAAACTTTCTTCGTTTTTCTCCTTTCTTTTGCTTTTCTTAAATGCCTAA
>CASDJM010000002.1 GCA_949280815.1 uncultured Clostridia bacterium
TAATTTTTTTATTTTTATCTTATTATTTTTTATTTTATTATTTATTTGTTCACTAATTATCCTTTTTATAATTTAAATTATTTCTAATTAAAAATAATTTTATATTTACTTTTATATTTATATTTTTAATTTATAAACTCTTTTCTATTTTTCGCATATAATAAAGTAAAGAAAATACCTAAAAAAAATAGGAGAAAAAAAGTGGATAATCTTTTAGATAAAAATAGCCAAAATAATAGAGGAGAACAAAAATCTCCCCATAAGAAAAGTTTTAATTTTAATTTATATAAGAAAAATACAATAAATTCACTTAATGATGTAGAACACTTCTTAAATAATTTTCATCATTATTTTAAATATTTTAAACTATATAAAATAATGAAAAAATAGTTTAATTAATTTTGTCTACTATATATCTCATTAAATTCACTATTTTCATTTCCATCAATTAATATTTTAACTTGATTGATTTCCCTTAGTTCCGTTAAAGTATTAACAATACTATTTATCATATTTATTTTTTCTTTATCATTTTCTTTTGAATAATCTAAAAATTCAGTAGAGAAATCTAGCACCACACAATCTCCCTCTAAATAATTCTTATTCAATTTTGTATTTTCTGGAATGCTTCTTCTATTTTTATCATTTTTAGGTCCCTCAATTAATAAAGTAATTAGCTTTTCATAAGGATTATTAATAATTTCTTTTATATCAATTAGCCTAGCTTCTGGATTTAAATCATTAGTATCCTTTGACGGAAAATATAAACTGACAATAGTCTGTCTTACTTGTTCTTCCGCTATTTCTTCTTGAGGTATATACTCTTCTACAATTGTTTCTTGCTCCTTATTTTTAACATATTGAATTCCCCAATATCCTCCTATTAATATAATAATTAATATCACTAAAAAAATAATTCCAACTTTTTTATTTTTCATAGTCATCCTCCTTGTACTCTTTATTTACTAACTATATTATTATTTGTTTGTCCTTTTTAGAACCTTTTTATAGGAAGCAATTTTTTATTTATTAATAGAATCCAGTGTATTTGATATAATTTTTCTTCTGAGCCTTTATATAAGTTATCTGCCATCCTACACTACATACTAAATCTATAATTTTCTCCATTCAAATAGCAATAATAAATTTGATTCAAACAGCTAATTCCCAAAGCCATGACCAGTTTTTTCCATTTGACAAAAGGCTGTTTTCCGTATACAATTAAGGAGATTACACCAATGGCGACTTTGTGCCTGTCCCAAACTTGCCATAGAAAGGAAGTTTTATTATGGAAAACATTTTACATGTTGGATTAGATGTTGGTTCAACAACCGTTAAAATTATTGTTATGGATAAAAATAAAAATACGATATATAAAGATTATAAAAGGCATTTTTCAGATACCAAAAATACCATTTGTGCTGTTCTTGAGAATTTACTTACTAAATACCCTTTAAATTCCTTCACATTAGCTCTTACGGGTTCTGGTGCTATGTCTGCTACTAAATTTTTAGGTGTTAATTTCATTCAAGAAGTTGTTTCTTGTAAGCGTGCTGTCGAAAAATATATTCCTAAGACAGATGTAGTAATTGAGCTAGGCGGAGAAGATGCTAAAATCATTTATTTTGATCAATCAATTGAACAACGTATGAATGGTACTTGTGCTGGTGGAACAGGAGCATTTTTAGACCAAATGGCTTCCCTTTTACATACGGATACTGCTGGTTTAAACGAACTTGCTAAAGGATTCTCTACTATTTACCCAATTGCTTCACGTTGTGGTGTTTTTGCTAAAACGGATATTCAACCTTTAATTAATGAAGGTGCCGCCAAAGAAGATATCTCTGCTTCTATTTTTCAAGCAGTTGTTAATCAAACGATTAGTGGTCTTGCTTGTGGTAGACCTATTCGAGGTAATGTAGCATTCTTAGGAGGTCCTTTAAATTATTTGTCAGAGTTAAGAACTAGATTTATTGAAACACTTGGATTAAAAGATGCTGAAATTATTGTTCCAGAAGAAGCTCATCTCTTAGTAGCCAAAGGGGCTGCTTTAGATTCGATTCATTCTGATATTATTTCTACAAACGAATTACAACAAAAGATTGAAAATTTAAAGAACTCTCGAGATGATACTACACATCCCTTGAATCCTTTATTCAAAGATAAAGAAGATTATGAGATTTTTAAAAGTAGACATAACGCAACGAAAGTAGAAAGAACACCCCTAAAAGATTATGAAGGAGACTGCTATCTTGGTATCGATGCTGGCTCTACTACAACTAAATTAGTTTTAATTGATAAAGATGGAAAGTTACTATATTCACTTTATGGAAGTAATGAGGGAAATCCTTTAAAAAGTGTTATGAATATGTTAAAACAACTATATGCTGTATTGCCTGAAAAAGCTATTCTAAGATATAGTGGTGTAACTGGATATGGTGAGAAATTAATTCAAACCGCTTTAAATGTTGACATAAATGAGATAGAAACAATCGCACATTATACCGCAGCCAAAACCTTTGAACCTAAGGTTACTAGTATTGTTGATATTGGTGGACAAGACATGAAATACATTCGCATGAAAAATGGCTCTATTGACAATATCCTGTTAAATGAAGCCTGCTCATCTGGATGTGGTTCCTTCATTGAAACTTTCGCTAAAAGTCTGAATATAGAAATATCTGAATTTGTAAAAGAAGCCATCAATGCAAAAAGACCTGTTGATTTAGGTTCTCGATGTACTGTATTTATGAATTCAAAAATCAAACAAGCACAAAAAGAAGGCTATTCTGTAGGAGATATTTCAAGTGGTTTATCTTACTCTGTTATTAAAAATGCTATTCAAAAAGTAATGAAAGTTAGGGATGTAGAAACACTTGGAAAACATATTGTAGTACAAGGTGGTACTTTTTACAATGATGCTGTTCTTCGTGCCTTTGAACTAATTGTTGGAAAAAATGTTGTCAGACCTGACATCTCAGGTTTGATGGGTGCTTATGGTATGGCTCTTATATGTAAAGAACAATACGAAGCCAATTTAGATATGGAATATAAGTCTACTCTATTAAAGACAAAAGAATTAGATAATTTAAAAATTAACATAACGCATGCTCGTTGTAATAATTGCGAAAACCATTGTAAATTGACAATTAATAAATTCAGTAACGGTCAAATTCATGTATCTGGTAATCGTTGTGAGAAAGGTGCTGGTATCATTACAAAAACAAAAAAATTGCCAAATCTTATTCAGTATAAACAAGAAAGAATTTTCGACTACAAACCTTTAGAAGAACAATTCGCAGTAAGAGGAACCATTGGTATTCCTAGAGTTTTAAACATGTACGAAGATTACCCTTTCTGGTTCACCTTCTTAACTAGCTTAGGTTTCCGTGTTATTCTTTCTGAAAAAAGTACGCGAAAAACCTATGAAAAAGGAATGGAATCTATGCCATCTGAATCAGTTTGTTATCCAGCCAAACTTTCTCATGGTCATATTGAAAGCTTACTAGAACAAGGAATTACAACTATATTTTATCCTTGTATTCCATATTCAAGAAAAGAATATGAAAAGGCAGATAATCACTACAATTGCCCTATTGTTATTTCTTATTCTGAAGTACTTAAAAATAATGTTGAAAACCTAAAAAAAGGTAACATAAAATTTTTGAATTCATTTTTGCCATTTGAGCAAAAGAATCTTGTCAAAAAAATTATGGAATTAGAAGAATTTAAAGAATATAACTTTACCAAAACGGAGTTAATAGAAGCTGCTAAAAAAGCTGAAGCTGAATATCAAAAATGTAAAGAAGACATTCGAGATAAAGGAGCTGAAACCGTAAGATACCTAGAGGAGAATAACTTAAAAGGAATTGTTTTAGCTGGTAGACCTTATCATGTAGACCCTGAAATTAATCATGGCATTGATACTTTAATCACATCTTTAGGTCTTAGTGTTTTAACCGAGGATAGTATATCAGATAAAACAGAAGCCAAAAGACCAATTCGAGTTGTTGATCAATGGGTATACCATGCAAGATTATATGCAGCAGCAGATTTTGTTGGAAAACATGACTGTTTAGAACTAGTCCAATTAAATTCCTTTGGGTGTGGTGTTGATGCTGTAACAACAGATCAAGTAGAAGAAATATTAAACAGTTACAATAAAATGTATACTTTAATAAAAATAGATGAAGTCAATAACTTAGGTGCTGTCAGAATTCGTATTCGTTCATTATTAGCTAGTATGAAAAAACGTGAACAAGAAAAAGCACAAGAAAAAGCTGATGGAGATTACCGGCATTAAGAAAAAAATCTTTACCAAAGAAATGCGTAAGGATTACACCATTTTAATTCCGCAAATGGCACCAATTCACTTTGAATTACTAGAAGTTGCTGTGCGTTCTTCTGGTTATCATGTTGAGCTATTACGAGAATGTACACAAAAAACAGTAGAAACAGGGTTAAAATATGTGAATAATGATGCTTGTTATCCTTCTATATTGGTAACAGGTCAAATGATAGAAGCACTTCAATCTGGAAGATACAACTTAAATAAAACTGCTTTAATTATGTCACAAACAGGTGGTGGATGTAGAGCTACTAATTATATTGGCTTTATCCGTAAAGCTTTAAAAGATGCTGGATTTGAACATATTCCAGTTATCTCATTCAATATTGTCGGAATGGAAAAAATGCCTGGATTTAAGATAACTGTTCCTTTAGCAGAAAAATTGTTAAAGATGGTAGTTTATGGTGACTTACTACAAAAAATGCTAACAAAAAACAGAGCTTATGAGAAAAACAAAGGGGAAACACAAAAACTATTTGATACTTGGATGGAAAAATGTAAAAAATTATTAGCTAAATCAACCAATAAAGAATTTAAACAAAGTATTTATGATATTGTAAACGATTTTGAAAATATAGAGTTAGATACATCCATTGAAAAACCTCGTGTTGGCATTGTTGGTGAAGTTCTAATCAAATATCATCCTTTTGGAAATAACTACGTAGCAAAAATGTTAGAAAAAGAAGGAGCAGAAGTTATTTTACCTGATTTTATGGGATTCGCTAAATTTATGTGTACACACAAAATTACTTTTAATAATTTACTAAATACTAATAAAACCTCTTCTAAAATTATGAAAGTAGCGATTAAACTAATTGATATTCTTGAGAAAGATGTAAAAATAGCATTAGCTAACTCTAAAAAAGGCTATTTACAACCATGTGATATCTGGCATTTAGAAGAAAAAGTAAAGGACGTCTTATCAATTGGAAATCAAACTGGTGAAGGTTGGTTTTTAACCGCTGAAATGATTGAATATATTGAACATGATATTCCAAATATCGTATGTGTTCAACCATTTGCTTGTCTACCAAATCACGTTGTCGGAAAGGGAGTTATTAAGACAATCCGTGAGAAATTTCCAGAAGCTAATATTTCTCCTGTTGATTATGACCCAGGTGCTAGTGAATCAAATCAAGCTAATAGAATCAAATTATTGATGACGGTTGCAAAAGATAATTTACAAGCTAAACAAAATAGAAAGAAAGCTTTAGAAAATGAGAATCAAACAGATAAAGAAAAAAGTACCATATAGGGAATATTTTACTAAAACTTGACATACAAAAAATATATAGTATACTATATACAGCTTAAGCAAGATTTATAATATTCTTTATATAAATTAATAAAAATACAGGGAATTCACTCTTCCCTGTATTTTTCATTGCTATTCCTTTTCTATGTAACTTAATATTTTAAGTGTAGAATAAGTTTCACTAGATTTGCATATCCTTCATACAAGATTACCTCCCTAATAAAGGTGACCTGATTATATAATATTTATCTTATGACTTCAACACAATTGTAAAATTTTATTTATATATTTTTTTGTTTGTTCATAACCCAACTGATACAACTCATCTATCTTTTTCATATCTAACAATCCAACTTTATCACTTTTGATTCTTAAAACATAATCAGCACCTTCCATCTCATAATTAGAAAGTTCTCTACATAGTAAATTAATAGAGCGACTTGCTACTTCTACCAAATTTCTATCACAATTTTGAGCTACTTCATCATCAAAAACAATGCTTAGTACTTTCTCAGCACCTAAAGTTTTTAGTTCTTTCCAAGGTACATTTTCACGAATTCCACCATCAATCAGTTTGATATTTTTATAATTGCAAGGAGAAAAAACTACAGGATAACTACAGCTAGCTCTTACAGCTGTTCCAATATCTACATCATCCACATAGATAATATGGTCAGAAAAAGCCTCTCTAAATTGACAAGAAGTAAAGCAAATCACATTACCATTACATAAATCAACACTTGGTATAACTAGTGGGTTTGAAATATCTGAAATTTTAACAATTCCTTTATTTTTTCCTATTTTATCAATTAACTTTTCTATTTGCCTACCACTATTTAATCCATCAATGCATATTCGACCTGTAAAAACTAAACCTAATATTAACCTAAAAATATTTAGAATGTCCACATACTTAATCTTGCTACAATATTTTTTGAAAATTTTGTACATTTCATCTGCTTCAAATCCCATAGCATATAAACAGGCTACAATGCTCCCGAGAAGATGTTCCTCCTACATATTTAAACTTTATGTTACTTTCTTCCATTGCTTTAATGGCACCAATATGGGCAGCTCCCTTTACTCCACCACCGGCTAAACACAATCCCATTTTATTATTCATACTCATCACCTAACACATTTTATGAGATTTTTGACCTGTTTAGAATCTGAAAACTATTTTGATTTTGTCCTCTTCATTTCTTTTCTTCCATCTTATTTTTCACCTTACTATATCATAAAACAATTTAAATCTCATTGAAACATTCTTTGTTTTATGTTATAGTATCCATGAAAGGATTTATATTATGAACAAGAATTATTATGATATTTTACAAGTAAATAGAAATGCCTCTCCTGAAATTATAGAAAAAGCTTATAAAACATTAGCTAAAAAGTATCATCCTGACTTGCAAGCAGAAGAAAATAAAAAACAATCAGAGGAAATTTTAAAAGAAATTAACGAAGCCTATGAAACTCTATCTGATGCTGAAAAAAAACAGACATATGATACCTTACTTACTCAACAAGAAGCACAAACAACTAATCAGTCAAATAAAGCAACAGATGCTACTTCATTTTCAAAAGACGAATTACATTATAAACAACAACAAGAAGCTTTACGTCAACAAAAAAAGCAATATCAAGAACAGTTACAATATGAGCAAGAATTAGCCTATCAGCAACAACTTGAACAAGCTAGGCAAAAGGCTTATCATGACGCTTATATCCAAGATTTAAAAAATAGGGGTTATAAAATTCGTTATAAAAAGACTTTAAAAGATTACATAACATCTTTTGTGTCCCTTATTATCACGATACTAATTCTATTTTTACTATGGCAAATTCCTTTTATTAGGAATATCTTTGTCAACATGTATTTAGAAAATGAAATTATCCATGCTATCGTAGACTTGATTTTAAATTTATTTAGATAACTTATAATGATATCAAAATTGCTAAGAGGAATCTCTTAGCTGTTTGAGGGTAAGCGGATTACACATAAGATATGCAGCACATACAACCTTTTTATCATAAATAAATGTCCCCACTTAAACCTGGAACCAGTGGGGACATTATATTATTTTATTAAACAATTTATTCTGCCATTTTTTAATACATCGATCAATTATAATAAATATAATCGCAAAAATGATTATTTCAATAATTAAAGCAATTAAGATATTGGTATCTTCTAATACACTAGCTATATACATTAGAAAAATCACGTTTACTATCATCAAAGCATATTGAAATAATTTGTTATCGCTTTTCTTCACAACCGAATATTCTGTATCCCAATCTAAGTTTGGTCTTCTTAAGTCTACAATTAGCATCAAATAACTGTTAATAAAGTTAATTAGAGTCGCTATGATAAATATCATAAACAAATATAAAATATTGATACTTGGTACTAGGTATAAAATCATCCCCAATACTACTACGGAAATCAGTAAATTGAGTATAATTTGTGGAACATTTTTATATAAAAACTGTTTGTATAAAGCAATTGGAATATGTTTTATAAAAATTGCGTTTTTCCCTTCTCTTGAAATAGCTGTTAAAGAAATATTAGAAATGGAAAATAATACTTGTAATACAATTAATATGTCACATACCACCTCTGCATTAAATGATAAATTCTGCATTGCATTACTAATCGATTCATCTTGCATTGCTTGCATAATAATTGGTAACAATACAACAATTATCATAATACCTGTAATTAAAATAATCATAACAGGAAAAATACATTGCATAAAAAAGATGGGTTCTCGTAATAACATTTTTAATTCTTTTGCTATATAAGAAATTGCCTTGTTATGATATTTTGTGCTTTCCTTTATTGTGATTAATTTCCTCTTTTTCTTACTATAACTAACCAAATTCATTAGTATATCTTTTAAATATGTCATCTTTCCTATTAAGATAAAAATACTTACACCCATTACATTATAAATAAGCAATTGGATAAAAGATAACATTGACTTTACATCAACTGGATTAGATAAAATAGATATACTTGGATTAACAATTAAAAAATATTTTCCCACTTCTTCTACTTTTTGCCCTAAACTACTAAATTGTTCTATTGCTTGTTCATCATTTTCTATCCTAAATATTCCTTGTAATGCCTTTGATTCTAAAACACAAACTAATATTATTAGAATTACTGTTATTACAATTTGAAAAACATCTTTATTTCTGATAAATCTTGCAAATCGCATAATGAACAACATTAGAATACTCACAGTTGTTGCCAATAAAATTGGGAATATTGCTAAAATAAATATTTCCCATATAAAAAATACAAAATAGGCATGACTTAATAAGCCATATAATGTGAGTGGTACTAAGCCTAAAATACCTTCCGAGATGTATAGCATACATAATAAAGTATTAAATTTAGCTAGTAACAATTCTACTGGATTCAGTGGCATTGGTAGAACTTTTTCCATATCCTTTGAAAAAAAGAATATATTAGCACATACTAATATTGTCTGAAATAGTAATAAAACCACTAAAACAAAAAAATATAAATTCAAAAATATTTCTGGTTGTCCACAATCTACTAAAAATGTAATAATCTGATAACTAATATAAGTAATTCCCAAAAAAATGATTGCAATTAGCCAGAAAAACATAGATTTTTTATTAAATTTTCCTTTTTCTTTATTAAAAATATGTAAATTTTCAAAAAACTCTTTGATAAATACATTGCTTAAACTAATTATTTTCTTCATTTCTCTTCGTTATCTCCATAAATAATTCTTCCAAAGAAGCATTTTCCCTTAATTCTTTTTTCATCTCCTCATGGGTACCTACAAAAATTAATTTACCATGATGAATAATGCCAATTCTATCACACATTTTCTCTGCGATTTCTAATATATGTGTTGAAAAAAACACACTATTCCCTGCTTTGGCATGTTCTCTCATTTTATTTTTTAAATGAAAAGCCGCTTCTGGATCTAAACCAGTAAGAGGTTCATCTAAAATCCAATTTTTAGGATTATGTAATAAGACAGATACAATAATAATCTTTTGTCTCATACCATGTGAATAACTTTGAATTTTATCATTTAAGACTTCATAAATCCCAAATTCCTTTGTTAATTCTTCTATTCTTTTATCTCTTGTTTCTTTTGTTACTTCATAGATATCAGCAATAAAATTTAAATATTCAATACCTTTTAGCCTTAAAAACATATCTGGATTGTCTGATACAAAGCCAATTTGTTTTTTAGCTTCTATTGGCTGTTCCGTAACGCTTTTGCCATCTACTAAAATATCTCCATCATCTATATTTAAAATACCTGTCATCATTTTTATGGTCGTGGTTTTTCCTGCTCCATTTGGTCCTAAAAAACCAAAAATTTCTCCATCTTTTATATCAAAATTAATATCATCGATGACGTTTGACCCTTTTTTATATGATTTCGATACCTTTTTTATTTCTATCATAAAAAAACCTCCTAATTTTAATGGTATTATACAAGATTCACCTAAAATATGCAAGAGGATTACATATCATTGTAATCCCCTTATCATTATTCTATACTAAATGACATAACAAAATCTAATTCGTCTTCCAATCTCATAATAATATCTAGTTCTTTCTTTTCTGTACTTTCAGAAGCTATTTCTTGCAATTTTATATGTTGAACATAAGAAGTTCCCTCTTCTGAAAAACTTGCATATTCTATTTTGTAACGTAAAGGATAATGTTCTCTCATATAAGTTACAAACTTATCTTCTGAGCCAAAATTATTATTTCTAAATGTTTCATTTAATACTTTATAAGCAGCTGTATAGTCTCTTGCATTTAACATCTGTACCCATTTATCTACATTCATCATTACTTTTTTTTGGGTATTGGCAACTTTATAGGTTTTTGTGAAGTTATCAGTCGGTATTGTGTAAGTATCTAATTTCATTGTAAACTCCATAAGAGCTGTTTCTTTAAAAATATATAAGTTTTCTTCATTATCTTTACATACATATTCTGTATATTCATCATAGCCATTCACTAAATATTGACTTAATTGCAAAGTTGTTAAATATTCTTGGTTGTCATTCAAATATTTGATGTAGTTTGATACATCTCCAAATCTTTGTTGCCTGTAATCTTTATCTAAAAAATCATATGCCATTTCTGGTTTCGCTAAAGTCATATCTTTATATAAATTAAAATATTGTCGACACATATATTCACTATCTACTTCTACTGGTATATATTCATTGAAATCATTTGGATTAATGGAACTTTCTTCGTTAATATATTCAAAATCCATAATGTCATTATATTTTTTTTCAATTGGTTCAATGGAGAAAGTAGTATTTAGTCCATCTAAATTCACAAATAAATACATATCTCTTAGATATTTATTATCTAAACTCTCAATTATTCCATATACTAAATATTTTTGAACTTCTGCATTTTCAATCATTCTCATTTTTAGTGGAACAAATGAAACTTTATCTTCAAATAATTGAATATACTTTTGTAAATTATCTTTTGAAATGTTCTTTTCTTTTATATACTTTTCACTTAATACTTCTAAAATAATTTCAGAAGGATTTGTTATCTGTGTATAATTATTGTTATCATCATATCCATAATATATCTCATAATTTTTGTTTAAAAAATCTAAATACTGTGATACACAAGAACTTACTGTAAAGAACTCCTCTGGATCTCTTATTTGGTCAGATTTTTCCTCTTCTTCCGCTTCTCCTGCATGCATAATTTCCTCAGTTTCTACTATCTCTTCTGATGCTTCTGTATTATCTTTGTTCAATAAGATAATTCCTCCTACCATCAAGAGAATTGCAATGATAAAAATAATTATTATAATCTTTAATTTTTTCAATCTTAATCATTCCTTTTTTAATTTCCTGTAAAGGAGAAATGCATATAATCTTGATAACTTCCAGACCAATTTCCTCCCCATTTCCATCCTTTTGCTTTAAATGCTTTTACTAAAATCCCATTTTCTGGAATAGAATATTTACTTTTACTTGGATTCCAGAAAGAACCTGCATAAACTTTTTTTCCACTATGTGAATAATTTTCATTTGGATTGATATCAATAGCGACTCCATAAGAGTGATGTGATAATTTACCACTACCACCATTATTCATAGGTCTAAATTTATATCCTCCAGCTGAATAAATTCTAAAT
Source organism: uncultured Clostridia bacterium (assembly GCA_949280815.1). Lineage (GTDB taxonomy): Bacteria > Bacillota > Clostridia > TANB77 > CAG-508 > CAG-269. The sequence continues at coordinate 11,789 of CASDJM010000002.1, forward strand.
CCATTATCTTGTGCTGTTTTAAAAACATCTTGTACATCGCTAACTAATTGTTTATGAATAGTTAGTTTCGCTGTTGTTTTTGTTCCACTTTTGGTTGTAATTGGAACATCTACAGTTGCCATATATTGTTTAGCTTGACTATCTGATGTTGGCGTACCATTTGGGAATAGATATTTTAATTTTTGTTGTGCTGTACCATTGGCAACTTCTATACTAGACCCACTTGTTGTCGGAGCCTCTTTACCATGAAATTGTTTATAATATTGTAATGCATATTTCTGTCTTGTAGACATTGAACTTCTTCCAGCATCTGCATTTGGTCTTTCAAAAGTAAAACAAAATACTTCTGTTAATCTATTGAGTTGATTCTTATCTAATGGATCAGAATCTTTGGCATCTGTCCACTCGCTATATCTATATGATGTCCCTGTATAAGAAGAATTCAAAAAAGCGAAACCAGCATATTTTCTTGCATCTGTCTTACAATTTTTAGTAACTTCAGCAATTAAAAATTCAACTTGAATATCTTCATCTTGCCAAGTCTTTCCTTTAGATTTTGCATATTTCCTTAAATTTGTATTTCTACCTTGAGAACCTCTACTATTATTGGTCCATTGACATATTCCTATTCCACCATTATTTTCATTATATCCACCTTCTACTTTTTTAGGATCAAATGTTCCTGATTCATAATGTATATTTCCCATTGCTGCTGCAACTGAAACATCACTATATCCTACTGCCTTTAAACCAAACCAAACCTTTTCTTGTATCGTATTACCTGTGATATTAGTTGTAACACTTGTAAATTGTGAAGCATCATATTCACTAAAATCATATTTCTTTACACCATAACTAGTTCCTGTCGCTTTGTATAGTAAGTATCTCACTAAATCTGACATATTTGCTGTATTTTCGTTTGTCTCTATAATTTCAAATAGCCAACTAGAAACATCTTTAATATTACTTTTATTTTTCCTGTGCTCATATTTATTAAAAATTGTTGAAAAATTCTCTTCATCTTCTGCTTTTGGGTCTGTCTTTTCTCTTACAGTTGGTGTACCTTGTATATACTCTTGCGTATTTACTTTATTAGTTACTGTATCAAAAATATTAATATATTTATTATAATATTCCACTTTGATTTTTTCATTGAAAATAACAGGTGTAGATTGTGTGATTATATCTTTCATACTACTATCAATATCTGTACTAAATTCATAAGATTGTGCATTTAATTCTTGTACTTTTTTCTTTAATTCTTCTTTTTTCCTATTAATATGTATACAAGAATAACTATCTCCTATGCTATCAGGTTTTTCTTTATATTCTTCATTATCTTTTTTTACTTCATCTGTTGTTTTAGTCTCTTTTGGTGCTACATATGTATAATCATTTTGATAATCCACAATCCATGTGTTAGCTCTTGTTAATGCTACATCAACTGTATTAGTTTGTGTAACAACTGTTTTTGTTGTTTTATATGGTTTATCTTTAATATTATCTGGATCATCATATCCCTTGTCTGGATCATGAACATCATTTTTAATACTATCAGCAATTGATTTTTCCTTACAATTTGCTATAATATCTGCATTAACAATTGCTTTGGTCCTTTGCGTATAATTCCATTCATCAATATCTGTACTAACTGTTAAATTATCATGAATCGTTATTTGTATATCACTATTATAAACTAAATCTGCCAGTTCAAAAGCAAATTCCTTATCTTCTCCTACTACTAAGAAAGCCCATAGTAAATCAAACGGCATAGTATAATTTTTGACCACTTCCTCATAATTGATATTAGTAGTAGTCATGGTATATTGTGTCGTACTGTTATTTTTAACATTAGGATCATTTGTAGTAACTGTAGTATCTACTTGTTCCCATGTTGCTATAACAGCTGTATAAGAAGCTTTAGAATCTGTTTGTTCTGTACTAACTTCATCGCTATCAGCTTTGTCTTCACTACTATTACTTTGATTATTATCATTAAATTCTTTACCTAAAGTTCTAGGAGAACCTGATTGCCATCCCCATCCTAGCCAACCTGGTTTTTCTCCTGGAATGACAGTTGGTCTTTTTTCTTGCCATGCTATCCAATCATCCAAGCTCTGTGTTCGAATACTTCCTATATTGTCCATAACTTGTCCATTACCAATATAAATACCAACATGACCAGCTGATGAACCGCTTCCTGTACCATAAACAGCTGCTCCAATTGGTATATTATCTTTACGGGTAGAAACACAATTATTTTTAAAAGCTTGATAAGCTGTAGCATAAGATGCATTCTTTAATCCTGCCTTCACATATACTAGTCTAACCCATTTTTGACATAACCCTGCTCCTGGTGATCCAACTTCTTTAGCCGCTTTGACAATTGCATCCGAATAATTGGTTTTTATATCACTTATTGGATAGTCAGAAGCTGTCTCACTATTACCACTATCAGCACTTTCGTTTCTATTTAAAGTAAAATGAGTTAAAGCTTGATTTTTGTAATATTCATTTCCTGTTTGTGCATATAATTCTATCCAATCATAGAATGTATCGGAATCAATATACGTCATAGTAGAAATATTATTATTGGAATCTGCTCTTTTAAACTTGATAATTCCTTGAAATTCATCAGAATTTTCAAAAATTTCTTCCCAATTAATTTCTTCATCTGGATCTTCGCGAGTATCTGGATATTGCGTTACAATTTCTGCTTTCATTAATCTAGCTAGTTCTTCTGGACCATCTAAATATTCATTAACTCTACTATTATTTTGTATCATTTTCTTCCATAATTCTTGTGCAGAATTATTACTATTAAACGTTCCATCTTCATTTATAGTAATACCCTCTATATATTGTCCAGCTGTAAAAGGTACATTACTCCAATCACCTTCATCATAAGTTCCATCATCTACTGTTAACCAATATACTGCACTTGGTAATAGAATAATAAGAAAGGGTACTATCGCTAGAACTATTAATAGTATTTTTTTTAGTACCTTACCCATTTTCCCAAGAATTTCTTCAATAGCTCCTTTTGCTTTTTCCATATACTCACCTCGATTCTTGCTCCATTTTATTACCTATACTTTTGCTCTAAATTCTATTTTTTTATTAATTTGACCTTCATTACCATATATAGTTAAATCAGAAAAAACAATATATTCTATTTTTTTTGTAGATACATAAGAACTATAAAATTTAATGGTCACTTCTTTTGTTTGACCTGATGGTATTGTCATCATTGGTTCTGTTAGTTCATGACTATAGGAAGAATATTGTACTTCTTTGCTATCTTCTATCGCTAAAGTTTTGGGGTCAAATCTTGTATCTAATAAAATAATATCATCTGTATCATTTTTAACTTTTATCGTATATTCTTCATATTCTTTATAAGTATTTTTGCCGATCACTCCCATATTAATATCATCATGTACTGTTGTTTTGTTGATTTCGGTATATCCAATATAATTGTTAATATTTAATTTATAATTATCATCCACTTTTTCCACTGTAATATAATCTTGTTTAGAATAGCCATTATTCTTTTTACCAGTTGCAAGTGCATCATTTACTATGTCAACTTTATAGGTGTTACCTACCCAATTTTCGATACTACAAGTTTTACTTTCTCCATTGAAAACATCTCGATAATAAGTCTGTTCAAAAATTTCTACTGTATGATACATTTGAGATTTACACTCATCTGTTAGTAAATCATAAGCTTTTTGCAATTCCTTCTTATTACAGTATGAAAAGAAATCATCAATAACAGTTGTAGCACTTTGTAATTGTTCTTTAGATATACTTTCTCCTGTAATAACAGACTTTTTCGTAGTTACTGCTGTGGTATTAGTTGTTTTTTCTGTCTCTGTGTCATTATTAGTAACTATTGGTACTTTTGTGTCCTTTTTATTGTAAGCATAACCCAATAATTGTAAAAATATAAAAGCAGAGACTATAATTATTGCAATCCCCCATATCTTCTTTCTGTTTTGATTATAATATCGTATTAGATGATTCATAATTATTTCCTCCACTCTCTAAGTTATCTCTTAAAATCAAATAATTTCTCAATTTGATCAAATCTGTCACTAGCAAATTTTTCTGTATTCTCTTTTTTAACTCCTGCTTTTTCTGCCATATTACTAATTCTATCTGACCAATCTTTTCTGTTCTTTTCATTCATCTTGTATGGACTACCTCCCATCATGTCTCCTAATTGAGATACAGCAATTGCTTCATCAATATTCTTTACTACTCCCTCTGTCTGCAATTTATGCATTGCTTTCATTTCATTCTTATCTGTAATACCATTTTCCAAATATTGTTCGACTTCTCCACCTTTTTTGAACATTTTTTTAGCTTCTTTTACTCCGAATACATTTTCAAAATAGCTTCTATTATCTATATCTTTTTTATAATCTTTTATATATTTCTCCATAGCCTCGTCTTCATATTCACTACTATTCATTGACTCATTATATGCATCTTTATATTCTTGTTTTACATGTGTATTTTTGACAGCTCCTGAACCTATGGCAAATCCACTTACAGCTGCACCAGTTCCCATTTTTACAACATTATTTATATCACCAGTAGCAGCTCCTATCGCTATTCCTGCTCCTGCTGCCAATGCTCCTACAGCTGTACCAGCAATTCCTCTTCCAGCAAATCTAATACCTTTTCCTGGCAATTTTTTCATATCTTGCAGTGTTTTTCTTCTTGCTGTTCTTCCTACCATTCTAAGTGCATGAGCTCTTCTTCCTATTGCCCTTCTTATCTTCTTTTTCTTTTTCCCTGTTTGTGGCAAATTTCCACCCTTAATCTTTATATCATTTTGCTCTGTTGCCCCATCAGAATTTAATTCATTATTATGTGGGTTATTATTTTGATTATCCATATCATCCTGCCCTGCTTGTTCTCCAGAATCTACCCCCTCATTTTCTTCTTGATTATCTATGTAATCTTGCCACGCCTGTCCTTCTGGGGATAAACCATCATTATCTTCTTCTTGATCATCTATATAATTTTGCCATGCTTGTCCTTCTGCATCTAATTCATTATCTTGTGGTTGATGAGGATTATTAGTTTGATATTGTGGATTTTCTGAATTATTATCTTCTTCTTGTCCATCTATATAATCTTGCCATGCCTGTCCCTCTGAGTCTAATTGATTATCATTTTCTTCATTAGGATTATTATTCGCATTTTCATCTAAAAAGGCATCAACTGGATTTGAATCTTTAATCGTAGGAACTCTGTCAGAATCAGATTTGTCTTTTTTTGAATCACCTTCACCTTTACCTGCTCCTGATCTCTTATGAAGCAAACTATTTAATGCTGTAGATGCCATTATTGCCGTTGCTGGACTTGTAGCTTGTGGTGTGCTAGCTTTCTCAAATCCAAATAGACTTCTTAACAATTTCTCTGCTGGTATCATAAATCCAATCGCAACTATACTATAAATCACATTTTTTCCCATCATTTCAAATGAAGATGTAATTAAAATATAATATAATAATAAATGCATTGGCTGTATTAGCAAATTAAATATGTACTCTTTTAACCATTTATTAAAACCTTGTGCTTGCCCATCATTCAATTTATCTATACAATAGGTAAGTGCTACCATTGGTGCTATAATAGTCAAAAAAGCCATATATAGCAGTCTTCTTAAATATGTGAATGTAAACATCAATGTAAATATAGTAAGCATTAAGAACATAATTGCTTCTCCAACATATTGCCACCCCGGTGAATTCATCTGTGATTTCAGTCTTAGATATCCCATTAAGTTAGAAGGCCATACATATCCTTGTTTTGCATCATTTGGATCTAGTCGTAAAGTTTCTTCCATTCCCATTTCTTCCAAATCATCTTCTATGAGACTTGTATGCGGTATCCAAACTGCATATTTGCCACTATCTATGGAAGTATTAACTATATTTGTTATCTTATTTACTACAGTAACAGAAAATGCCATAATGTAATGTATCAAAAATAATAAACAAAGTCCTGTAAACCAATCTTTTAACATAGTTAGATATTTTGCTTTATCCGATGCCACACTAGATAATAACATTCTTATTCCAATATATACCAAAATCGACAACATTAATACTAAACATATATTTCGAATAGCATTATACCAACTACTAATTGTTCTTTGTAAAAACTCTGCAGAGTCTTGCTTAGATGTTATAAATCCTCTTGTATCCTTACTATTATCTCCATCTGTATCTAACTCTTCTCCATCTTCATCTTCATAATAGTGATAAGTTAAAACCCTATTTCCATCTTCATCTTCTTTTGTTGCATCCTTAATTGTAATGGGTTCCCTGAAAAAATCAACATTAAATAGTAATATCTTACCTTTAAAAATCTCTTCTGGGCTATACGAATATAATGGAAAGTATATCTTAGATGGCAAAGCATCTTCGTCAATATGTGACATTACTGCATAACTAACTTCATCTTGTAATTTTACAATAAAGTTAGAGCCTAAAAAAACACTACTCGCTGCTGAGGCTACTGCAACAACAAGAAAAAAGGTAGCTATTCCTCCTGATAATATAATTGCACCAATAACACATCCTATTGTTACAAAAGCTGCAAATCCAATCTTTAGTATCTTCCAAAATGTACTTTCATTATCTACTACTATTAATGACTCATCTACTCCCATAATAGAAGAATGAAGTACATTTATAATACCATCACCTACTGTTACAAGTAAAGAAAAGATAGGTTTTAATAATTTTCCTCCTGCTTCTAATACATCCTCGCTACTTGCATGAACTGGTTTCACAAATAATGCATTAAACAACAAAACAATTAGCAATACAATTACTATTTTTCTCCATATACTTTGATTCGTAAAAAATTTCATAAGGTATTAACCTCCCACATTTAGTTCGTTCTTTTTTTCGCTAATTGATTTAAGTTTGTTTCTACAAACTCAAACTCCTTCTTCGTTGGTACAATCTTTAAAATTGCTGTATCAGATCCAACTTTCAATAGTCCCTCTCCTCTTTGGCAAGTTACTAAAAAGTTAGCCTCTCCCTCTGAGAGTTTAAACACTTCTTTCAAATAAGCAATCTCTGATTTATCTTGTGCTAAAAACAATTTTGTATCAGAAGATGTTAAAACTACTTGTGCTTCTTGTTTTTCATAAAAATCTTGAAATCTTTGTGATATAATAGCAAGTGATACATTTCTTTTTCTAGCACGTCTTGCCATTTTATTTAAAAAGTCTACTGCTTCTGGATAAGGAAGTAACATCCATGCCTCATCCACAAGTACCCTTTTTTTATTAGCTTTGCTTTTATCTTCACTATTTTTCTTAACAAATTTCTCCCAAATCCAAGAAAGTAATATTTGTTGTGCCAATGGTCTAGCAAATCTTTCCTCTAATTGAGAAATGTCCAGATTAATAAATGGTGCCCCCTCTAAAAGGTCAAAAGTAGATTGTCCATCAAAATAAGCCATTTGTCCATCATACTCTCTAATATATTGCTTCATAACTTTTAATAAATAACTGTAATGATATTGATAATCTGGATTTTCATTTTCTTGTGCTTTTGCTTGAATTCTTCGATACCAACTTCCTATCGTTGGCATTGCTTTCTTACGTTTTGTCAACAAACTTCCTCTTGCAATATTAGCTTCATTAGATTGATATAAACTATTTGGATTACTCGTAATACCAAGAGATGCATATTCTTCTGCTACTGATTCTGCTATAATCTGTTTCGTAAGCTCATTCACTTCCGTACTTCTTGTACTACCTTTTGCCATAGTAAGTAATCCTTGTGTAACATCTTCTACTTTGTTTTCTATATTTAAAACGGTTCTTTCTTTTCCTGTTATTTCATCCTTTACCGTTTCTGTCTCTATATCAAATATATTGATAACAGTTTGAGAATTAGGACTAATGACTACATTAATACCACCTAGGCTTTCTGCCACAATGGTATATTCTCCCTCGGCATCTAATGCTAAGCTTTCAATTCCCATTAAAACAGAAGATCGAGAAGCCAATGTTTTCATAGTAACAGATTTACCAGCTCCTGACTTTGCAAAAATAACCATATTATAATTTGTAAGAGAACTATGGAAATTATCAAACAAAATTGGTGTTCCTGTCTGTTTGTTGAAGCCTAGTGGTACACCAGAAGGATGTCCAATTTCTGAAGTCGTAAAAGGAAATACTGTTCCCATAGAATTTCTATCAAAAGTATGCATTTTTTGAACTTGGTCTTCCATTAATGGTAAATTAGATTGAAAAGCTTCTTCTTGAATACCCCATGCCGTTTTTATTCCTACTAGTGTTTTAGACATTTCAGTTGCTAACATTTTAGAAAACTTGTCTAAATCTTCTAACGTATAAGCAAATAAAGTAGATACGATAGATGCTTCATACAATTTATTAAATCCTGCTGCTATCTCATCTCTTAATTGCTCTGCTTCAAATCTTTTTTGAGCTATAGTACTTTCTCTGTTGATGTTTCCCTTGTCCATAGCCACAATTCTTTCTGTTTCCAATTCATTAATAACTCTATTTAACTCATTTTGTGATCTTTCTTCTTTAATTGGATTGATATAAACAGAGGTATTAATATCTCCAAATAAATACATGTCTCTAAATAACTCTGGAAATGTACACATTCTAGGAAGTGTAGAAACAAAGAAACTTCTTGCATATCTTTTAGTGTTAGAAATAATCTCTAAATGGTCAATATTAGACACATCAACACCAGATGGTGCAATTAAGTCCTTTATCGTTTTACCTTGTAAGAAATTATCCTTCTTTTCTTCATGATATTTTCTTCTTTCTTCTTCTTGTTGCTGTTGCTTGCTTTTCTTCATTTTCTCTTCCTCCTTTTCTTGCGTTTTTCTTAGTTTCTTGGTCTATTTTCTCTTTTGCTTTTTCTGCTGTTTCTGTTCCAACTAGTTCCTCATTTTCGTCAATTATCATTTTAGCCATCTTATTGATTAATGCTTGTAAATCTTGTTCTTTCTTTCTTACTTCTCGTTCTTTTTCGCTTTCTTCTACTGCTTCTAATAACTTTTCATTTGCTTTTCGGATTGCTTCTTCTTCTATTCTTTGATCTAACACCTTCATTCTTTTATCAAGTACATCTGGTGCTGTTACATACAACTCATCATATCTTGCATTTAATGCTTGATCTAATTGATAAATATCAGCCTCGTCTCTGTTATATGCCATGTATAATAATTCTGCTAATTCATTTGAGTTTAAAATTTTACTTTTAATCCCACAAACGGATAAAGAAGCAATTGCTGATTGACATTTTGTATATAATTCATTAAATGCTATATCTCTTATTTCTGACTTTGCAACATTCTGATTATTTATTTCTTCTGGTGTGTGAGCAATTACAATATAATAATGTCTTCTTAAGATATTTTTATTTAAGTTCATTCTTGCTGTATTATTGATAATATCTTTTCCATATTCATATAGATTCCTCTCTTTTAGTACTTCCATTTTTTCTTTGGCAAGCTGTTGTTCTGTATATTGTCTTGAATTCGCTTTTGCATTGTATTCCATTTGTTTTTTTAGTAATCTATCTTCAATTATCTTCAATTTGTCTTTATATTGAGCAATACTAGCACCTAAATTAACCGTTCTTGATTGTGTATAAATTTGTATTGGATGTTTTAATGTGTTCAAAAATTGTAAAAATCCTTGTTCAACACTATTTTTTTCAACATTTGACATTAAATCATAATTAACTCCTTGACATTCAATAACCATTAAATATCTGGTACCATTTTTTCTAACAATCATATCATCTTCTATTTTATCAAATTTCATAAATGAAAAAATGGACTCTTTACTATATTCAATCTGCCCTTTTGCAGGAGTTGTTGTCTCTTTTTTTGAGTTAACTGGAATATCCTCTTCTAATCTCTTTTTGTTTTTGTTATCTTTCATTTTTAACACTATGTACACAATAGAAAGGAAAAATAATACACCAATCATTACGCATAAAATTATACTTAATAGATTTGTTATTTGATCACTGTTCATCTTTTGTTTCCTCCTTTTTATATACATAGATTTTATTTTTCTTTTGTTTGAATTTTATAGCTCTTTTTATAACATCATCTATATTTTCTCCACCAGTTTTTTCTGTGAATTTAAATTTCTTTGTATCTGGAACTTTAAACGTTCCAATTGAAAAACCAATTAATCCAAAAACTGCTGTTATTATAATTCCTATCATCTGTAATCCTAACATATTCAATATAAAGTAAAATAGCAATCCTGGTACAATTCCTATCGCTGTATACATTAGCCCCTTCATGGAAAAAATGTATAAAATTCTACCTTCTCCTTTATAATCTCTAGGTATTTCATATGTTTGCATATGCTTTCCTCCTTTGTCTAATAGCTATAATAATCCTAATTTTAACTATTATCTATTATAACAGAAAAAGTAGATAATTGTAAGTATTTATCCTATTTTTGCGAATATTTAATATATTTGTAACATTAGATTAATATTGTTGTAATATATAAACAAAAAAACAAGAAATAGTTTTTATCTCTTGTTTCTTCATACTAATTTTTTATGTAATAAAATCATCTTTTACATTGTTCTAACTTTTATACTTTTACTATTTTAAAAAGTTGTATGCAATGGTCGCAATGGTTGATGCACCAAATATTAATACAGCACCTATAGCATATGGCATTAATGTTTTCTTATATTCTGCTTTTTCTTCTGCACTACCTAACATATATTTAATACCTAAAACAACTAATATAATTACTGATAAAATAATTCCAGCTGTTGTTAGAACACCTAGAATTTTTCCTCCAAATGTCTGCATATCATCACTTGCCGCTGTAGATTTTGGTGTTACCTTGTCTGGTGTAAGAGTAATTTCTCCACTCCCATCTCCGTCAGCAGCAAATACAGTTGTTGTTGTCATTACTAACATTACTATTGTTAAAATAATTGTCAAAATTTTAACAGTTTTGTTTGTTTTCATATTATTTCCTCCCTTGCTAAATATTTTTTATATTAATCTCCTTAACTTTATAAGGAATTTTAATAACAAATTTAATATTATTATATCATATTCTTTTTCAATTTACAAATCTTTTGCAATGATATATATAATTTGTGCTATAGCAGATGCTCCAAATAATGATACAGATCCTATAACATATGGCATCAATGTTTTTTTGTATTCTGCTCTCTCTTCAACAGTACCTAACATATATTTTATTCCTAATATTGCTAAGACAATTACAGACACCACTACTCCAATTTCTGTAATAATAGATACTATATTGATTCCTGTTGTTTTCAAATCTCCCAAATTTTCTTGATTTCCTGTTAAAGTACCAATGCTTAATTCTTCACCATAAGATATAGTTATAAAAAATATCATTAAAACTATCATTATGAATACTATTTTTATAATTTTTTTCATCTTATGCCTCCTTATTTTACCATTTTGATAATATGGTTACCGCTAATTTCCAAACTCCAAATGCACCAAAAACAACAACACAACCTACTACATAAGGAATTAATGTTTCCTTTAACTTCGCTTTTTCATCAATTCCTGCCATCATAAATTGGATTCCTAGTATCATTCCTACAATTACAGCAACTACAATAGCTATTGCTAATAAAAGATTATAAATAAAGTTAGATGTCATTTGTAATTTTTCCCCTTTAATGACTACATCCTGACCTTTATCTAAAAAAACTTTTGCTCCACTCATTACATCATCTACTGTATCAGCCGCATGAACATTTGTATAATTTACACTGATACTTAGAGATATTATCATTATAAGTACAATTAACCAAATTATTTTTCTTGTCAAATTAACCACCCTCTTTTTGTATTATTAAAACAATACCTCTATCATTTTAATTACAAGTGCCAATATATTTGTTATTCCAAACACCATGAAAGCACCTATTAGATATGGTCTTAATGTTTTCTTATATTCAGCTCTTTCATCTACACTTCCCATCATATATTTTATACCCAGAATTCCTAGCATAGCAACTGATAAAACTGTTCCTACTATTTGTAATGCCCCTATTACTCCATTTGCCATATTTTTTAACTGATTTGCATCAGTAGCAGAAGTTAATGTAGCTGGTTTATACGTTTCAGGATTTTCAATAACATTATAAATTTCTGATGCATCTCTATCTTTAGCAAGAACATTATTCGCTAAACTGCTTATTAATAACAAACTAATTAATGTTATATATAATATTTTTTTCATTTTCTCACATCTTTCTTCTTCATCAATCACTATTATATACTATTTTCCTACATTTTTCAACTTTTGACAATAATATTTAAAAAATAACATAAAAGTTATACAATTGTAATACACTTGTAATGTTGCACTATAACAAATGCAATGTATAAAATGCATATATCGTTTTTAGCATTCAAAAAACACTAGTAAAAACTAGTGCTTCTTATTTTATTGTTTTTTTAAAGATAAAAAATTCACTTCTGTATCAGTATATTTTATATTTAAAATATAATTATTTACTGTGTTATCTTCTTTGGTGCATTTAAATATAATATCATATTTATCTTCCACCATGGAATTAATTGAAATTAATTCATACTTATATTCTGCATATCCTTCGCCAATTCCTATACTAATTGTATCATCAAAATTAAATATAATGGAATTTTGTGTCTTTATATTGTCTAATGTTATCGTTTTGTGGAAATATTTATTAGCTAATGATTGAATTACATTAGTTGACGCGGTTGCAACATTCCCTGCATACGTATTATTTTCTACAAATGATTTTTTAAACTTATTCAATTCCATTTTTGGTAATAAACTTATTATCTCATAATCAGAAAATTCAGCTTTACTGTAATCTTTTTTGTCAATCATAGTATTAAGAAAATCTTTTTCAAAACCATTTATTCTTTTGAATATTTCTTGTTTCTTTTCTTCTGTTATCACTTTTCTTTGATTATATACATTACTATTTGTTATTTCAGCTATTACATCATCATTTCTATTTTCCAATCGACTAATTGCCTCGTTTAGTCTAATAATTTTTATTTGTTCTGCTATCTGAGCAGCATAAAATCGAGAGAATGTATATGCTGTTGCAATAATTGATACTACTATTATTACTACCATTGTGAAAACTACTGAGCTTATACTTATTTTTAACAATCTCTTTTCATCCATTCTTCTTTTGTCCCCCTTACAATTTAGGAAGTCCAGATAACTTTCCTAGATTAGAAAAAATAGAAACGTTAGCTTTTCTGATTGCTAACGTCCTTTGGCGGAGATGAGAGGGTTCGAACCTCCGCGCCGTTTTCACGACCTAACTGTTTAGCAAACAGTCCCCTTCACCACTTGGGTACATCTCCATTTTGATAAATAAAAGTTAGACATAGTCTTACATCTAACTTTTATTGTTTGGCGGAGAGGGTGGGATTCGAACCCACGGTACGCTATAAACGCACGCCAATTTTCAAGACTGGTGCCATAAACCAACTCGACCACCTCTCCAAGTATTAGAAGCTGTTGTTCCAACAGTTTCTATCTTAGCATTTTTATTTAAGTTTGTCAATAGAAATTTCTGGTTTTTTTACATTCCCTTTGTATATATTGCTTTTTCAATTGCTTGAGCTTCTTCCTCTGAAACTGTATAAGTAGATTGACCCTTTTCTACTGGCTTAGCATAAATGTTAGACATTTCTCTGGAATAAATACCATTTAAAACGACCCCATTATTATTTTCGTCTAATAAAGCCAAAGCAAAACTTAAATCACTTCCCGTATCTTTAAAAGCACTATATCTAACTATACCTACTTTTTGAATACATTTTGTTAAATTCTGATCTATATTCTTTACATGATTAGAAGTTTCTGTATTTTTTCTTTCAACTTCATCTACACGGGACATGTAAATTTCTAAATCCTCTTCTAATCTATCACTACTTCCTAATTTTTTCATGAAATTATTATATTTTCGATTAAGACTAGAAAATCTCACTATAATAACAACAAATCCTATCAACAAAAAAATCATAATTCCTAGCATAATCAATAAAAACACATCTGTTTTTACTATTTCCATTAAGTTTTCCATATCTATCCTCTTTTCTTATTTAATTAATCCTAAAATTCTTTCTAAATCATCATTTGAAGTATATTCAATAATAATTTTTCCTCTTCTTTTTCCTGGGTCTAATTTAACTTTAGAGCCAAAAAAACTTTGAAAATTATCTTCTATACTTTTATATAACACATGATTTCTTTGTTGTTCTTCTTTCGTCTCCTTTGTTTTTGCTTTTTTCTCAACTTGTCTAACACTAGATCCTCTCTCCAACATTTGTATAGCTGTTTGATATTGTTTTTCTGGTTCCGTAATAGCAAGTAATGCTTTACAATGTCCTTCTGATATTTTTCCCTCTTTTGCCATTTCTAAAACACGTGGTTCTAAATTTAAAACTCTAATCCAATTAGCAACTGTACTTCTTCCCTTTCCTAATTTTTTTGCCACTTCTTCTTGCGACATTCCATATGTGTCAATTAAAGTTTTAATTCCCATTGCTTTTTCTACTGGATTTAAATCTTCTCTTTGCATATTTTCAATTAATGAAATTTCTGAATTTATTTTTTCATTATCTTCACGAATAATCGCTGGAATCTCCTCTAAACCTGCTAATTTAGAAGCTCTCCATCTTCTTTCTCCAGCAATAATACTATAATAACCATCTTTTTTTGTTACTACAATTGGTTGTATTAATCCATATTCTTTAATAGATTGTGCTAATTCTTCTAATGCTTCTTGGTCAAATCTTTTTCTTGGTTGATCTCTATTGGGTTCTACTTCTGTTATTTTTAAATTTTTTAAAGTGTCATTTTCTTGTGCTTGTTCTTCTTCTGGTACTGGTCCAAATAAAGCATCTAACCCTTTTCCTAATCCTGTCATTTTTGCCATGTGCTATTCCTCCTTTTTCTTTTTTTACATCATGTGTTTCGCCTTTTTGTTTTCCTCATTTATTTTTAAAAACTCTTTTGTAAATTTTATATAACTTTTTGCTCCTTTTGATTTAGGATCATATTCTGTAATAGGCATCCCATAACTTGGTGCTTCACTTAGTCTTACATTTCTTGGTATAACTGTCTTGTATACTTTATTATCAAAATATTTTTTAACTTCTTTTACTACTTGATTAGAAAGATTGGTTCTAATATCATACATAGTAAGCAATGCACCTTCAATTTGAATATTCTTGTTTAAGTGTTTTTTTACTAAATTAATGGTATTTAAAAGTTGTCCTAATCCCTCTAAGGCAAAGTATTCACATTGCACAGGAATTAAAACACTATCAGATGCAGTAAAAGAGTTTAAAGTGATTAATCCTAAAGATGGTGGGCAATCAATTAAAACATAATCAAACTTGTCCTTTATTTCCTCTAACTTTTCTTTTAGTCTTTGCTCTCTTGACATCATAGAAACTAATTCAACTTCTGCTCCTGCTAAATTCATATTAGAAGCACATATTTTTAAATTTTTTATCATAGTGTCTTGTATTGCCTCTTTCATTTCTGTTTCATTTACTAATACGTCATAAGTAGAAAATTCTACTTCCTTTTCTACTCCAAGCCCACTTGTTGCATTCCCTTGTGGATCGGCATCTATTAATAATACTTTCTTACCTTTTCTTGCTAAAATAGTTCCTAAATTAACAGTTGTTGTAGTTTTTCCAACTCCACCTTTTTGATTTGCTACTGATATAACTTTTCCCAATTTCATTGCCCCCATTTTAGTTAATATTTACTAATATATTTCTTTTCCTTTGTATTAATATCATATAAAAATATATAAAAAAAGTCAATAAAAAACACAAAATTTATCGACTTTTTTAGTAATATTTGTTACAGTTCAGCCTTATTATTTATTGTTCTTGTGAGAAAAGAGCAAGGCTGACCAGTAACTAATATTTTGTTACAAATTACAGCTAAAATTTTCATCTGCAAAATTTGTTATATTTTGTTATTACTTATTTAAACCGTAAATAGTCAATGCTGTCAACCTAACTCTAAAATCCTACAAGCGTTCATTTTAATTAAATAATAGGTAATCTATAAAATATGGCTGAAAATTCGAATGCAACTGAAAATATTTAAAATTCTTATCTGATAAAATGAGAAATGTTCAAGAAAAGTGCTACTATATCAATATTTTCTCAATTTTTCGGTTACCCTACATAACGCTAAGAAATATTTTATAGATTATCTGTTTTATATAAGTAAATACTATTAAATTAGTACTTATAGGATTTTGAAGTCAGGTTGACGGCATTGCTTGAATAGTAATAATATTTTATTTTATTGGTTCTTTAGATGGCATTCCTGGTTTCCTAGGAAATTTAGCTGGTGTATGTTTCACTTTACGAATCACAACAACATTTCGATCCATATCACTTCTTGGCAATTGAAACTTTTCAACCCTTTCTACTTTTCCGCCTAATAATAAGATAGCATTCTTACTTTCTTGAATCTCGCTTTCTATATTTGGTCCTTTCATACTAATACAAAATCCATCTACTTTTAATAATGGTATTAAATACTCTACCAACGTAGATAAATTAGCCACTGCTCTTGAAGTAGCACAATCAAAACTCTCCCTGTAGCTTTTATTCTTTCCAAACTCTTCTACACGAAAATGAACAGATTCTATTTTAGTCAATTCTAATTGGCTAATCACTTCCTTCAAAAAATTAATTCTTTTATTAAGTGAATCCAATAAAGTAACTTCTATATCTTCTCTTATAATCTTCACAGGAATACCTGGAAATCCAGCACCTGTTCCTACATCTATCAATTTTGCACCATCTTCTATATACTTAGAAATCGTCATAGAATCTATAAAATGTTTTAAAATAATTTGTTCTGGCTCTGTAATTGCTGTTAAATTCATTTTTTCATTCCATTGCAATAATAACTTCATATAATTATAAAATTGATTGACTTGTTTCTCGTTCAACGATACTCCTATTTCATTAGAATATTCATGAATTATTTTGCTAAACTCCTTTTTTAACATAATTTTCTCCTTTATTATACTCATTGACATGTATTTATATGATAAACTAAAACTACTTATTATTTAATTGTTGCAAATACACCAATAGCACTGACACATCTGCTGGTGAAACCCCTGAAATCCTAGAAGCTTGTCCAATTGAATGAGGGTTAAACTGATTCAATTTTTGTCTTCCCTCTAAGCTGATACCACTTATCTTTTCATAATCTATATTCTCTGGTAAAATCTTAGACTCTAACTTTTTAAACTTTTCCACTTGAGCCTCTTGCATTTTTATATATCCTTCATATTTAATTTGAATTTCTACTTCCTCTTTTTCTTGTTTTGTCAAATCAGGTCTTTCTAAGTCAATCATAGCTAATCTTTCGTAATTTAATTCTGTTCTTTTTAAAAGCTCTGACATCTTTGTCCCAGTTGATAACTCCGAAGTTCCATTATCTTTCAATAGTTGATTTACTTCTGGATTTGGTTTCACAATAGCATTTTTTAACCTTTGAATCTCTTTTTCAATATTTTCCTTCTTTATTTCGAATTTTTGATATCTTTCATCTGAAATCAAACCTATGTCATGACCTATCTTAGTTAATCTTAAATCAGCATTATCTTGTCTTAGCAATAATCTATATTCTGCCCTAGAAGTCATCATACGATAAGGTTCATTTGTTCCCTTAGTAACAATATCATCAATCAAAACTCCTATATATCCTTGTGTTCTATCTAAAATAAGTGGCTCTTTTCCTTTTATCTTTTGTACTGCATTAATACCAGCTATCAAACCTTGACAAGCTGCTTCTTCATATCCAGAAGTTCCATTAATTTGCCCCGCCATAAATAATCCTTCTATTCCTTTATATTCTAATGAAAGTTTAAGGTTAGATGGATTAATGCAATCATATTCAATAGCATAGGCTGGTCTAGTAAACTCTGCCTTTTCTAATCCAGGAATTGTATGGTATAAAGCAATTTGTACATCTTCTGGCAAAGAAGAACTCATTCCTTGTATGTACATTTCTTCTGTGTCCATTCCAACTGGTTCTACAAAAGCTTGATGTCTAGGTTTATCACTAAATCTAACAACTTTATCTTCTATTGATGGACAATATCTAGGACCTGTACCTTCTATCATTCCTGCATATAATGGAGATCTGTGTAAATTTTGTCGAATTATGTCGTGGGTTTTCTCATTTGTATAAGTTAAATAACAATCTACTTGTTCAAAATCTTTTGGTTGGTTCTCAAATGAAAATGCCTCTATTCCATAATCTCCTTTTTGAACTTCCATTTTACTAAAATCAATACTTCTTTTATTTATTCTAGCTGGCGTTCCTGTTTTAAATCGGACCAAATCAATTCCTAAATTTTTCAAACAATCTGATAATTGGCTAGCAGCTGCTACTCCATCTGGACCACTTTCCTTGGAAAACTCTCCTATAAATATCTTTCCTTTTAGATAGGTTCCTGTTGCTAAAATAACAGTTTTTACTTGATAAATAGCCCCTACATCTGTTTCAATTGCCGTTATTTTTCCATTTTCTACTTGGATATCTACAATCTCTCCTTGTTTTACTTCCAAATTTTTTTGTTTTTCTAAAGTATGTTTCATTTCTGCTTGGTATCTTTTTCTATCTGCTTGTGCTCTTAATGAATGCACAGCAGGTCCCTTTGAAGTATTTAGCATTTTTATTTGTATCATAGTCTTATCAATATTTTTTCCCATTTCTCCACCAAGAGCATCTATTTCTCTAACTAAATGTCCTTTTGAACTTCCTCCTATATGTGGATTGCATGGCATATTAGCAATTGCTTCTAAACTAATAGAAAATATTAAGGTCCTCATTCCTAATCTAGCTGCCGCAAGAGCTGCTTCACATCCAGCATGTCCTGCTCCAACTACTGCTACATCATATTCTCCTGCTATATAACTCATCTTTTTCTCCTTTTCTTGTAATAATTTTCTACTGATAATTTCTTTATTAGATTTTTCTTTCATTCGTTTTTATAACTTCATTTTTTAATTTGTTCCTCACTTTTCTCAATTCCTCGTGAAACAAAAATCAGTGTTTTTCGGTACCTGTACACACTTTTTACTTATCGATTCTATTTTATTTCTTTTTTATTAAAATCTTGTTTTTGTTGATTTATCAACATTTTATCTTGTTTTATTCTTTAAAATTTATATATTTTGTAAATTTAAACCTATGACTCTTATATTATGTAACCCTAATTTTTTTTAATAAAAACATCCCAGTTAATATTATAAACTTTTATTTTTTTCAAAATTTCATTTTCTTAAATTTGCTCTCAAATCGCTCTTATTTCAATTTTGTCGTATTAGGTATAAAGGTATATTGTTTATATTTTAAAATTGTTTATTTTTGATTTTTAGGATAGATTTTTATAGTTATTTTCCTAAACAGAACTTGGAAAAAATTTCATTAATAATATCATCACTTACAACTTCTCCAGTTATATTTCCTAAATCTTCCAAAATATCTTTCATAAAAATTGCTATAATATCTAATGGCATTTTTTGTTCTATCGTTCCTTTTGTCTTTTTTATATTTTGAATTGCTTTGTTTATTAAATTTTTATGTCTAATATTTGTAATAATTATTTCATTATCTAAATTAATTTCATTTAATTGAAATAATTCTGTTATTTCATCATATACTTTTTCGATACCTGTAGCATTAAGAGCTGATATTTTAACAATATGCTTGCTTGCTTTTTGTAATCTAGCATCATTTTCCTGTAACATAGGTTCTAAATCCATTTTATTCAAAATAATAATAGATTTTTTCTTTTTACTTAACTCTAATATTTCTATATCTTCTGAAGTTAATTCTTTTGTGCTATCGAAAATGCTTATGATTAAATCAGCTTCTTGTGCAATTTCTTTTGCTTTTGCTATTCCTATCTTTTCTACTTCATCTTTCGCTTGCCTTATTCCTGCAGTATCAATTAATTTAAGGGGTATTCCATTAATATTGACAAACTCTTCTATTGTATCTCTTGTGGTTCCTTCATATTCTGTTACAATGGCTCTATCTTCTTTTAAAATAGCATTTAAAAGGGAGGACTTTCCAGCATTTGGCTTTCCTATAATAGCAGTTTTAATGCCTTCTTTTATCAATTTACCATTATCGAAACTTTTTTCTAATCTTTTTAGTTCATCTTCTACTTGTATTAACATATCTATTATCTGTTTATTTGTAACTTCCTCTACATCATATTCTGGATAATCAATAGCAACTTCTACATTAACCATTACATCTAATATTTTTTGCTTAATTTCTAGTATTTGCTTGGATAATATACCTTCTAATTGTTTCATACCTGTCTTAGCTTCTCTTTCTGACTTCGCATTAATAACATCAATGACAGATTCCGCCTGCAATAAATCAATTCTACCATTTAAAAAAGCTCTTTTAGTAAATTCTCCTGGTTCAGCCAATTCCGCTCCATTCTTCAGACATAGTTCCAAAATTTTTTTAACAATTACATTTCCACCATGTGAATTGATTTCACACATATTTTCTGTTGTATAACTTTTAGGAGCTTTAAAATAGGAAACTAAAACTTCATCCACAATTTCGTCATTTTCCACAATATTGCCATATTTCATTGTATATCCTTTTACTTGATCTAGCTTATGTTTTTTTTTCGGTCTAAAAATTTTATTTAATACGATAAAACAATCATTACCACTCATTCGTATAATTCCTATTCCTCCAATTCCGTGGAGCCGTAGATATAGATGCGATTGTACTCATATTTTTCCTCCTTTTTATTTTTTTATCTTGCTATATTTTTTATTTTCAACTACAAACAGTCTATAATTTTGCTGGTTACTCAAATTATTATTGCATAAAGAACAAAAGTGGGCTGACTAATGTTTCATAAAATTTAAAATGTATTTTATATATAGAAAGTCAGCATGAACTTCCTATTATATAATATAAAAGAAGTCAAAGGTAGTTTACAAATAACTTGTAAAATCCGACCTTTGACCTCCGATTTTATCTTTTTATTTATTTTTTAAAGAAATTATAATTCTTCTGTATGGTTCTTCTCCCACACTTATTGTTTCAACTTTTGCATTTTGTTGTAATTTACTATGAATAATCTTCCTTTCATATGCTTGCATCGGTTCTAACTTAATAGGTTTTTTAGTTCTAATAACTGTTTTAGCTACTTTATCTGCTAAATCTTCTAATGTTTTTTCTCTTTTTGCTTTATAACCTTCTATATCTAAAATTACCCTAACTCTATTTTCTATTCCCTTACTAGCAATAGATGATAAAATACTTTGTAAAGCATATAATGTTTCTCCCCTATATCCAATTAAATATCCTAAATCTTTGCTTGTTATGTTTACTTTTATGTTTTCTGCTGTCATTTCTATATTATAAGCTGTTCCTTCTGGTAATTTTAAAATGAATTCTTTTAAAAATTGTTCGAGATTTCCTTTTGCCTTTTCTTGTTCTTCTTGACTTAATTCTATTTCTTTTTTTACTCTATTATAATTTGCTTTTTGTTCTTTAATTGTCATTTCTACTTTAACTACTCTAGGAGCTAATATACTAAAAAAACTTCTTTTATCTTCATTATCCAAAACTTTAATATCTACACAATCTTTTGGAACATTCAATTGTTTTAAACCATTTTCAATGGCTTCATTTGTAGTCTTTCCTTCTGCAATAATAGTTTTTTCCATAGATTATTCCTCCTCATCTTCTTGCTTAATAACCTTATCTAATATTAATCTTTCTAAAATCATTAAAATATTATTAATTAACCAATATAGTGCTAATCCTAACGGAGCTACAAATGCTATAGAAATAGACATAATTGGCATCATCCAAGACATCATTTTATTGGTCTGCATAACAGCATCTATCTCATTCTCACTTTGTTGATTTTCTATTTCTCTTCCTGTTTCTCCGTCTATAATTTTTCCTTTTTTCTTTTCATTCTGTTTTTGTTGGATTGCTGTTGTCATTCGAATTGATACAAAAGATGATAAAATATATAAGATTGGAATAATATAAACGGTATAATCTGCCATATTTTGTTGTGGTATTTTACTTAAATCTAATCCTAAGAAATTCATCTGAAGATTTAATTTTTCAACATTACTATCTTCTGGATTCTTTTCCTTTAACCAATTATATTCTCTAATTAAATCAATTTCTGGGTATACATTACTTATTTCTCTTCCCTCTTCTTGTAATTGAGAAATATATTTATTAATATCCTCAGTTGGAATCTTCTCCATATAAGTGATTGGACTTCTTACTAAATAAAAAATGGAAAGCAATAATAGTAATTGTATAATAGCTGTTAAACAGCCACTAAAGGGGCTCATATTCTCAGTTTTATACAGATTCATCATTTCTTGATTCATTTTTTCTTGATCATTTTTATATTTAAATTGAATAACCTTCATCTTTTCTTGCATTTTCGCACTTTTTTTCATTGTTTTTTGTTGTTTTATAGATAACGGTAATAATATTATTTTTATTATTACTGTAAATAAAATAATTGCTATTCCATAGTTATTCACAATACTATATAAAAACGATAGTAAATAGCCAAAAAAATTCGCTAAAAGTTCAAACATGTATAATTCCTCCTAATTTTATTTTAACGGATCATACCCACCTTTTGAAAAAGGATTACATCTTAAAATTCTATAAAACCCTTTGATGCTTCCTTTTAACGCTCCATATTTTTGAATAGCCTGTTTCGTATATTCTGAACAAGTTGGATAATATTTACAATGAACATCTTTACTCTCTAGCCATACAGATATATGCTTTTGATATCCACAAATTAGCCCTATCAGTATTTTTTTCATATAGTTTCCTCTATTATCTTTGCTTTATCAAAAATTGTCTTCATATCTCTTTTTATATTTTGGAAATTAGCATTTTTAGTATCAACTTTCTTCTTCCATAAAAATACTATATCATAGCCTTTTTTTAAAAAGTTTTCATAAAATTGATAATTTTCTCTCATCAACCTTTTTATGTAATTTCTTTTCACTGCCTTTGCTATTTTTGAACTAATAGCAATTCCTAAATAATTCATATCTTTTCTCTTATTTTTCTTAATAAAAGCTTCTATACACTTTCCTGAATAGTAATTCCCTTTTAATAAAGCACTTTTAAATTCATAATTTTTTTTCATCATTTCTGTTTTTTTCACTATTCTTTTTTCCTTTCTACCAAGGCAAATACAATGAAAAATTTTAGTGAACTAACAATGGGCATGGTATAAAATATAATTTAAAAAGTCAAAATATTTTAATCATGCCACTTGTTTTTTTTCTAGCCAATTTATGCTGTTAATTTTTTTCTACCTTTTGCTCTTCTTGCTTTTAATATATTTCTTCCTGCTCTTGTCTTCATTCTTTTCATAAATCCATGTTCTCTTTTTTCTTGTCTGTTTTTTGGTTGAAATGTTCTTTTCACTTTCCATACACCTCCTACTGATAATTAACGAGTATATCGATTATACAGCAAAAGAATGTAAAAAGTCAAGAGAATTTAGAATTTTTTTACAAAATTATGTTACTATTTATCCTTTCTACTTTTTTCTTAAAATTTAATCTATCTTTTATGAGTATCAATTCAAGAAAACATCAATATTACAATCTATTATTTAATAAAAATTAGTAGAATAAATTGATAGGTGATTATGTAACTTTTTAGGTTTTCCACACTTTTTTATACTTTTATCCACATAAAAAATTTTTTTTCCACAATTTTATTGACTTCTTGTTTATAAATCTGTTATGATTAGAAAGTAAAAAAATATAAGAGATTTTTATTGAAAATACTTAAATTTATGTTCGTAATAATTATGTCTATATTTACAAAAATATAACAATCTTATCAACACTTGTGGATAAAATTGTGGACAACTATATAAGAGAGGATGATTTCTAAAATGACCTTTGATAAAAAAGAGCTAATAGAAAAAATAAAAAATGAATTAAGAAAAGAATTAACACAAATTTCTTATACTACTTGGATTGCTCCTTTAGAAATTAGGAGTATTGATGGTAATCATATTGTATTTACAACAGTTTCAGAATATCAAAAAGATTTTGTAGAAACAAAATACAAGCCTTTACTTTTAAATACTTTAAGCTTTATTACAAATAGAGATTGGACTTATACTGTTATCGACCTTGAAAAAGAATCAAAAGAAAACAAAGAAGAAATGTTAGAAGATAACAATATAAATGTTGATTCAGATGAAATTAAATCTAATAATCCAACATTAGATTCAAAATATACTTTCGAAACTTTTGTTGTAGGAGAAAATAATAAATTTGCACATGCAGCTGCTTTAGCAGTTGGGAATAATAAACCAGCAGAAGCTTATAATCCTTTATTTTTATATGGGGGAGTTGGTTTAGGAAAAACTCACTTAATGCATGCAATTGGTAATAGAATGCTTGAAAATAATAAAAATTGTAATGTTCTATATGTTACTTCTGAAAAATTTACTAATCAATTAATTAATGCCATAAAAGATAATAAAAACGAAATATTTAGAAATAAATATAGAAATATAGATGTTTTATTAATAGATGATATTCAATTTATTGCAGGAAAAGAAAGAATACAAGAAGAATTTTTCCATACTTTTAATTCTTTGTATGAAGAAAAAAAGCAAATTATCATTTCCAGTGATAAGCCACCAAGAGATATACCATTTTTAGAAGACCGATTAAAATCAAGATTCGAATGGGGACTTTTAGCTGATATATCTTGTCCAGATTATGAAACACGTTTTGCCATTTTAAGAAAGAAAGCACAAGATGAAAATGTTATAATTGATGATTATATTCTTTCTAATATCGCTAATAAAATTGATTCTAACATTAGGGAACTAGAAGGTGTATTTAATAAAGTGGTAGCAATAGCCTCATTAACACATAGTTCAATTACCATAGAATTAGCTGAAAAAATTATCAATGAATTTAAATACGAAAGTGAAAAAGTAATATCTTCTGACTTTATTAAAGAAACAGTTGCCAAATATTTTAGTATTGATAAAGAAGATTTATCTGGAAATAAGCGTTCTAATGATATTGCTTTTCCAAGACAAATCGCTATGTATTTATGTAGAGAAATTGCTAATATGTCTTATCCTCAGATAGGAACAGATTTTGGGGGAAGAGATCACTCCACAGTAATGCATGGTTGTAAAAAAATAGAAAAGGAAATAAAAGAAAAAAATAATACTAAGTTAATTGTGGATAGTGTGAAAAACATTATTATCGATGGCAAACAACAGTAATAAAAAAGAAGTCTAATATTTTTGAAATTTGTGTTTGAAAAAATATTGTTTGTAGAAAATAGATTCAATCTGTTCTTACGGAACTAAGACATTAGATATCAACACCTTAATGTTAATAACCTGTGCAAAAGCTGTGTATATCTCAATTTTACACAAAAGTTGTTGAAACTTGTGGATAAATAACAAAGTTTTCCACTAATTTATAAACATTCATTTTTTTAGGGATTTCAACTTTCAACATAGTTTTCCACAGTTTCCACAAGACCTAATACTATTACTACTAATAATATTATATATAATATAAAGGAGGAGCAAAATGAAAATAGTTTGTTACAAGGATACAATCCTAAAAGCTATTAATTCCGTAGTAAAAGGGGTAGCTTCTAAAACTACCATGCCAATACTAGAAGGAATACTAATTCAAACAAATGATAATCAAATAAAATTAACAACATATGATTTAGAAATAGGAATAGAATATGTTATGAAATGTGAAGTAAAAGAACAAGGAAGTACTGTAGTAAATGCTATCATGTTTAGTGAAATTATTAGAAAATTACCAGATACAGAAATACATATTTCATTAAATGATAAAAATTTATTAGAAATTGAATGTGAAGGTTCATTATATAAATTAGCTACTATGAATGCAGAAGAATTTCCTGAACTTCCTAAAATAGAGGTAGAAAATTCTATAGAAGTAGATCAAAATGTTTTAAAAAATATGATAAGAAAAACAATTTTTGCTGTTAGTACAGAAGAAAGTAGACCTATTTTTACAGGTTGTTTATTTGAAGTAGAAAATAATAAATTGACATTAGTTTCTGTAGATGGTTTTAGATTAGCTTTAAGATCTATGTACTTAAATAAACCAAGTAAGGATTTTCAAGCTGTTATACCAGGAAAAACATTAAATGAAGTAAATAAAATAATATCCGATTCTTTTGAAGCTGTAAAAATAGGAGTGGCTAAAAATCAAGCTTTATTTGAAATCGATAATTGCAAAGTAGTAACAAGAATTCTAGATGGTGAGTTTTTAAATTATAAAAATGTTATTCCAAGTAATTGGGAAACAAGAATTAAAGTAAATAAAAATAATATACAAAATAGTTTTGAAAGAATAAGTTTAATATCAGCATCAGCTGTTGAGAAAGAAAAGAAATATCCAGTAAAAGTACAAGTTGAAATAGGAAAAGTAATTATATCTTGTACGAATCAAACAGGTGATGCTAAGGAAGAATTATATGTTTCAACAGAAGGAAAGAATTTAGAAGCTGGATTTAATCCAAAGTATTTCTTGGATAGCTTAAAAGCAGTAGAAGATGAGGAAGTATACATTGAATTTGGAACTAGTATTTCACCATGTCTAATTAAATCAATCGAGAATAATGATTATACTTATATGATTTTACCAATTCGATTAAAAGAAGATTAATTTCTTAGAATATAAAAAACGAATTCTAGAAATTCCCATATTTATCTTCTACAGAAATTCCTCATACAATGAGAAATTTTTTAGAATATAAAAAAAGGTAGAAGAAATTCTACCTTTAAAATTTAAAAATAAGTTTTCCACAAAAAATAAAAATTTGTGGAAAATAAAAATAGAAAATGAAAAAAATAGTAAAAAAAAGATAAAAAGAGATAAAAAAAGATAAAAAAAGAAATAATATAATAAATAGTATCATATAAACTTATATAGTAGTAGAAAAATTAAAATAAATTTATTTGATGAAAAAATTATACACAAATGGAGAAGAATATGTGGATAAAAAAAATTAAAATAAATCATTTTAGGAATTATAAAAAAGAAGAAATTGAATTAGAAAAGAGTATTAATTTATTTTATGGAGAAAATGCACAAGGAAAAACTAATATTATAGAAGCTATCTTTTTAGGAAGCATGGGAAAATCTTTTAGGGCTAAAAAGGATAAAGAAATGATTAATTTAAATAGTGAAAAAGCAGAAATTGAAATAGAATATCAGAAATCAGATAGAGAAGGAAAAATAAAAATAGAGTTATCCAATAAAAAAAACATTTATTTAAATGGTATTAAAATAAAAAAATTAAGTGAATTATTAGGAACCATTAATACAGTAATTTTTATACCAGATGACATTAATATTTTAAAAGGCGGCCCTCAGAATAGAAGAAGATTTTTAGATATAATGATTAGTCAATTAAAACCTAATTATATGTATCATTTAAATTTATACTTAAAAACAATAGAACAAAGAAATAATTATTTAAAACAAATAAGAGAAGAAAGAAAAGATGAAAATTTACTAGATATTTGGGATGAAAAATTAATAGAAGAAGCAGAAATAATTTATCAATATAGAAATGAATATATGAATAAAATAAAACAAAAGATAAAAAAGATTCATCATGAAATAACAAATGATAAAGAGGAAATAGAAATAGAATATATGTCAGAATGTAAAACAAAAGAAGGATATGCTAAATTATTAAAAGAAAGAAGAAAACTTGATATCATAAAAGGCTTTACTACAAAAGGAATCCATAGAGATGATTTTATGATAACGATTAATGAAAAACCAATTGATATTTATGGTTCACAAGGTCAGCACAGAACAGCAATTCTTTCTTTAAAATTATCAGAATTAAAGATTGTAAAAGAAGAAATAGAAGAAGAACCAGTTTTACTATTAGATGATTTTATGTCTGAATTAGATGAAAAAAGAATTAAAAGTTTCTTAGAAAAGATAAAACACACACAAGTAATTATTACTTGTACTGAAAAAATAAAGGTTGAAAATAAAAAAGTTTTAATATATAATGTGAAAGAAGGAAATATCAAAAGCAAAAATAAGGAGGAAAATATAAATGGAAAAATACAATCATGAGTATGGCGCTGAACAAATTCAAGTACTAGAAGGTCTAGAAGCCGTAAGAAAAAGGCCAGGTATGTATATAGGAAGTACATCTGTGAGAGGTCTTCATCACTTAGTTTATGAAATCGTAGACAATGGTGTAGATGAAGCTTTAGCTGGGTATTGTACAGAAATAAATGTTATAATAGAGCCTAATAATATTATATGTGTTGAGGATAACGGAAGGGGAATTCCCGTAGAAATTCATCCTAAAAC
This sequence comes from uncultured Clostridia bacterium, assembly GCA_949280815.1. Classification (GTDB taxonomy): domain Bacteria; phylum Bacillota; class Clostridia; order TANB77; family CAG-508; genus CAG-269. The sequence continues at coordinate 40,337 of CASDJM010000002.1, forward strand.
TAAAATATCAACAGCAGAAACGGTATATACAGTATTACATGCTGGAGGAAAGTTCGGTGGGGATAGTGGATATAAAGTATCAGGAGGACTTCATGGTGTTGGTGCTTCTGTTGTAAATGCTTTATCAAAGTGGACAGAAGTAACAATTCGTAGAGATGGTTTCTTATATCAAATGAAATTTGAAAAAGGAAAAACCGTTCAGAAGTTAGAAAAATTAGGAGAGGCAGAAGGAACAGGAACAAAAGTTAGATTTTTAGCAGATGATACAATATTTGAAACAACTGATTATGAATATGAAGTATTAGAAAAAAGATTTAGAGAGATTGCCTTTTTAACAAAGGGATTAAAAATAACAATTGAAGATAAAAGAGAAGAAACTTCTAAAAAAGCAGATTTTTGCTTTGAAGGTGGATTAAATTCATTTGTTGAATTTCTAAATAAAAACAAAGAAAAGTTACATAAAACTCCAATTTATATAGAGAAAAATGGGGAAGTACCAGTAGAAATAGCAATACAATATACATCAAGCTATTCTGAAAATATTTATACCTTTGTAAATAACATAAATACGATAGAAGGTGGAACACATTTAGAAGGATTTAAAAGATCTTTAACCAAAGTATTTAATGATTATGCAAGAAGTCATAATGTTTTAAAAGAAAAAGATGCAAATTTACAAGGTGAAGATATAAGAGAGGGAATAACAGCAGTTGTTTCTGTTAAAGTAAAAGAACCTCAATTTGAAGGGCAAACCAAAACAAAATTAGGAAATAGTGAAGTTACAGGCATTGTACAAAGTATGGTAAATGAAGCATTATCTTCATTCTTAGAAGAAAATCCTAATGTTGCAAAGGCAATTTTAGAAAAATGTATTAGTGCGTCAAGAGCTAGAGAAGCAGCTAGAAAAGCTAGAGAATTAGCAAGAAAGAAAAATTCATTGGAAACATCAACTTTACCAGGAAAATTAGCAGATTGTAGTAGTAAAAATCCAGATGAATGTGAAGTATATATTGTTGAGGGAGACTCAGCAGGAGGAAGTGCAAAACAAGGAAGAGATAGAAAATTTCAAGCAATCTTACCACTATGGGGAAAAATGTTAAATGTAGAAAAATCAAGAGCAGATAAGATTTATGGAAACGAAAAACTAAATCCAGTTATTTTAGCGGTAGGAGCAGGAATTGGTAGTGATTTTGATGTAACAAAAATAAGATATGGAAAAGTTATTATCATGGCAGATGCCGACGTTGATGGAGCACATATTAGAACATTATTGTTAACTTTCTTCTTTAGATATATGAGACCATTAATTGAAAATGGAAACGTATATCTAGCACAACCACCATTATATAAATTATCTAAAAAAGGAATGGAAGATAAATACTGTTATACAGAGGAAGATTTAGAAAAAGCTTATAAAGAATTAGAAGAAAAAGGAATTTCAAGAGATCAATTAGGGTTACAAAGATATAAAGGTCTAGGAGAAATGAATCCAGAACAATTATGGGAAACAACTATGAATCCAGAAACTAGAATATTAGTAAAAGTAACAATGGACGATGCGATAAAAGCAGATGAAATATTTACTTTATTAATGGGAGATGAAGTAGAACCAAGAAGAGAATTTATTCAAGCGAATGCAAAATATGTAAAGAACTTAGATATCTAATGAGAAAAAAATTTAATGCCAGATTAATTTAATTAATCTGGCATTAATTATAAAGCTAATAATAATCTTCACTAAAACTAATATATCTAATATTTAAACCTAATATATATTACTATATAAATAAGCCCCATACCACACATATTAATCATTCGCTCGACTATTAGTACACCACAAGTAACTATATTCATCCCAAAGGGACTACTAATAACCACTTCATAAAAACATACACTAGATATAAAAATAATCTTAGCTCGAATATATTACCTATCATTTGACCATATACCAAAGAATAAAAATAAAATACATATAGCCTACAAACAAATAATATACTCTTATCGCCGACATATTATAATATATAAAATACACCATAATACATCTTTGTCCGAATATAAATGAACTAATCAAAATCCATTTATATTCTTGGCTCAACTATTATTAACCTTATAAAATTAGTATAAACAAAAATAAAAAATTTATACAAGAAAAAAATAAAATATTATAATATTATGTAAAATTTTAAAAATGTCGAAAAAAGGAGATAAGTTTTTCTTGACAACAAATGTGAAATCATGTAAAATCATTAAAAATAAGGAGGTGAAAAAAATTAAAGAGAAATCCTCAACACAGAGTTGGATTCCCATTGAAGAAATACGAAACAATGGAATGATTAAAACTAAGAATAAATATGTTAAGATACTAAAAGTTACACCTATTAATTACAACTTAAAGTCAGATTTAGAGAAACAAGCGATTTTAAATTCTTATAAAATTTTTTTAAAAACATGTCATTTTGATATTCAAATTTTAGTTCAAAGCAGTAAAGAAAATCTAGAAAAAAATATTTCTAATATTCAAAAAAATGTGCAAAAAAAAGAAAATCAGTATTTAAAAGAAATAGCAGAAGATTATATTGAATATATTAATGAAATAAATGCAAGCAAAAAGTCATCTTCTAAAAATTTTTATCTTATTATTTCCAAAAAAATTTCGAAAGAACAAGAATATAATGAATCATTTGAAATTACAAAAAATGATTTAAAAGAAAGATATTTCAAAATTAAAGAGTGTTTATCTAGATGTGGGAATTCAGTATTTGAAATTAATACAAAAGAAGAAGCTTTAAGAATATTAAAATCTTTTTTAAATACTAGAAAAGAAATGAGTTTAAAAAATTATAAAAAGGAGGAAACGAATTATTAAAAAAAGAAACATAAAACCATTAATGCTTATGGAAGGAGTTATCTCAGATAAAGACGAAATAGCACCGACTTATATTAATTTAGAGAATCCTAAATATATAGAAGTAGATAATCTATATTATGGAGGTTTAATTGTTGCCAATTATTATAGAGAACAAACAGATATCTTATTAAAAACTTTAATTGAAACAAATATTAATATGAACTTATCAATCTTTTACGAAAAACAGGATAGTTATAAAACGATAAAAGATTTAACTTACCATATAGGAAATGTAGGAGTAGAATTAAAAGAAACAAATCAGAATAGACAAGATATTGATATTGTCGCTTTTGCTTATAATGATGCAAAATATATTAGAAGGGAAATACAAGTGAATAATGAAGATATTTATTTTTTATATATTTACATAAATGCTTATGCAGAAAGTATAAAAGAACTAGAGTACCATTTAAATAAAATAGAAGGAATTACACAAAGTAAAGGAATGCAAACAAGAAGAGCTAATTTTAGACAAGAAGAAGTTTTCATGGGGTGTTTACCATTAGCAGAAAATCTAGAAGTTATAAAAGGAGTGGCAAAAAGAAATATGTTAACAACTGGACTAATAGCTACTTATCCATTTATATCATCTACTATATTTGATGATGAAGGAGTTTTCATTGGTACTAACATCTATAATAATTCATTAGTATTTATAGACAGATACAATACAAGTAAATATAAAAATGCAAATATCTGCATATTTGGCACTAGTGGTGCAGGAAAGTCTTTTTATACGAAACTATTAATTGTGAGATATAAATTATTAGGAATTAGACAATATATTATAGATCCAGAAAGAGAATATGAAAAATTATGTAAACGATTAAAAGGAACACATATAAAAATAGGTCCTAATTCTAATACTTTTATCAATATTCTAGATATTAGAAAAGAAAGTATAGAAGAAGGAGAAAGTGGATATTTAGCAACAAAGATAGGAAAGTTAATTGGATTTTTCAATTTAGTATTTGGTGAATTAAATGAAGAAGAAAAAGCTTTAATAGAAGAAAAATTAATAGAAACTTATGGAACAAAGAAAATTACCTTTAGTGATGATAGCTTATATAAAAAAAATGATGAAAAAATATTAGGAAGAGAATTTAAAACATCAAAAGATATGCCTCTATTAGAAGATTTGTATCATAATCTGGGAAAGGATAAAAAAACAAAAAGATTTCAAACAAAATTAATACCATTTGTAAAAGGGTCCATGAAGTTTTTTAATCATTGTACTAATATAGAAATGGATAATGATTTAATTATTGCAGATGTTTATGATTTAGGAGAGGAAAATTTAAAATATGGAATGTATTTATTTACTGATATTTTCTGGGATAAAATAAAAGAAAATAGAGAGGAGAAAAAAGCAATTTATTTAGATGAAATCTGGAGATTAATAGGTGTAACATCGAATAAAGAAGTAGCGAGTTTTATCTATAAAATATTTAAAACCATTCGAAAATATGGGGGTAGCAGTGTAGCTATCACACAAGATATTTCAGATATTTTTAGTTTGGAAGATGGTATTTATGGAAAAAGTATTTTAAATAATTCTAGTATTAAAACATTTTTTGCTTTGGAAGAAGAAAATATAAAGATACTATCGGAGTTTACAAATTTATCAGAAAAAGAAAAGATAGAAATTAAATCTTTAAAAAGAGGAGAATGTTTGATGTTTGTTGGAGAAAGTCATATCTTAATAAAAATAGAATGTTCTGAAGCAGAAAAAGAGATTCTTGAGGGTGATAAAAATGAAGAAAATAATAACGGCAATTAGTAATCCAAAATTAAATGAAGAATTAAAAAAAGAAAAGAACTTTAAAATAATTGGAAAAGATATTCAATATAAAGAAGCGATTTTAGAAATATTAGAAGAAAATAATAAGATTGATATCATTATTTTAAGTGAAAAAATACCAGGAGAAATTAAATTAGAAAAGTTAATTGAAAGAATAAAATTAATAAATGACCAAATAAAAATAATATTTATTTTAGAAAAAGAAAATATTGAGTTGGAAAACATATTAATAAAAAATAATATAGTAGATATTTATTATAATAGTAAAATTAATTTAAAAGAATTAATTAAAATAATAAATAAAAAAGAGATTAATATGGAAGAAGAAATTATTAAATTAAAAAAAATAATTGAAGAAAAAAATATAAAATATAATGAAATAAAAAATAATAACTTTCAAAAGAATAATAAAATAAAAAAACATAAAATTAATTTTAAAAATAAATATATAAACAAAATAAAAGATGCAATAGAAATAAAGGCAAAAGCTGTTATAAATAAAATAAAAAAAGTTAATAATACCAGAAATATATCAACTAAAATTATAACATTTTCAGGAAATTATAAAAGTGGAAAGACTACATTATCCCTAATTATAAGTCAATATCTTTCTGAGAAAAATTATAAAGTTTTATTAATCGATGGTGATTTGGAAAAGAATGACTTGAATATCCTATTAAAAAGAAATCAAACAAAAAATTTTTTTTGTAGAAATAATAGAAGACGATATAAAAATAAATTTAATAAAAAGAGAATTAATAATCAAATAAAAAGAATAAAAATAAAAAATGAATTTAATAATGAATTCAAAAAGTTAATTAATAAAAAAGAAGAAATTTATAATTATCAAATAAAACAAATAATTAAATTATTTACAAAAAAGATAAATAGAAATTTTTATTTTTTTAATGGATTAAATGATTTATTAAAAAATAAAAAAAATAGAAGAAAAAAAATTATAAAAAAAATTATTTTTATCTATTTAAAAACAATAAAAGATAATTATAATTATATTATTATAGATTTGTCTAAAACGAATTTTAACCCTATTAATGAGATAATTTTAAAAAACAGTGATATAAATTTCGTGTTAATGGAAGCTAATGTGTTAGGCATTAACGAAATTCAAAGGACCTTAGGTACATATTTAAAAGATTGGAAAATCAATAAAAACAGTTTACATATTGTTTCAAATAAAAGAAAATTTAATTCAGTTAATAAGAGTTTAATCTATCATTCTATATTCTCCAAAAATAAAATTTATGAAATTAAAGAAAATGAAATTTTTCATTTTATGGTAAATAGTTTTTTTAGAAAGAAATTTTTATTGAAAAACCAAAAAATAAAGAAACAAATCAATAAAATTATTTATAATATAATTATTAAATAAAATATTTAAATTGAAAAATATTAAATTAGTAAAAAAATTTATAAATAAGAAAAAAACATTAAAAGATTTTAAAAACAGAAAAAAAAGAGTAACAAAGAAAAAGAGATAAAAGAAAATGAAAAAATGACCATAAAAATGGTGAGAAAAAAGCCGAAAAGATATTAGGCATTTAAGAAGAGGAAAAGAAAAAAGAAAAACAAAAAAAGTCCAAAAATCAGTTTACATATATCATAGAAGTGGTGATAAAGACGATGAAGTAAGAGTTAGATTTAATGGATGAAAATATTTATAAATGGAATCAAATAAAGAAGTAATATAACAAATAATATAAAGATAAATCTAAATATAAATTATTAAATACTTAATTAGAAAAAAAATTCAGAAAGAATCCAAAACAAATATAAGAATAAAAGGAGAAGATAAAAATTGAAAAACTAAAAATATAAAAAAATAGAAAAAGATAAAAAGTGAGAATAAAGATAAGCTTAAAATGTAAAGTTATTAATTAAAAAAATTATTTAATTAAAAATAATTCAAATGAAATAAATTATAAAAAAAAATAAATAACAAAATAAATAATAAAATAAAAAAGCAAGATAGAAATAAAATTAATTTAAAAAAATAAAATAAATAAAAAAATTAATAAAAATTTGATAAAAGAGAAAAAGAAGGTTAAAAAAATAAAAAACAAAAAAAGAAGAGTAAAGAAGAAAAAGAGATGAATCGAAACAAAAAGAAATAAAATGAGATTTGGAGCATAGAAATAGTGAGAAAAAAGCCGAAAAGATATTAGGCATTTAAGAAAAGAAAAAGAAAGTAGAAGAACGAAAAAATTCGAAAAATCAGTTTACATATATCATGAAATTAGTAATAAAAATCCAGAAGTAGAATCCAAATTTCATGGACGAAAAGATGTATAAATAGAAGTGAATAGAAAAGTAATATGAGAATAATATGAAGAATAAATCTAAACATAAAATATTTAATATTTAATTGAAAAAATGAATCAGGAAAATAAAATAAAAAATTTGAATGTAAAATTTATTAGAAAAAATAAAAATTAAAAATGAAAATATAAAAATGAAAAAAAATTAAATTCAAATTTTAGGATTATTAATTAAGAATTTATAAATAAAAAACAGGATAAAAAAATATTATTTAAAATAAAAATAATTTAAATAAATTAAATTATAAAAAAAGATAAATAATAAAACAAATAAAAAATAAATTATAAAATTAAAAACAAGAAAATAAAAAAATTAGAAAATAAAATAAATAAAAAAATTAATAAAAATTTGATAAAAGAACAAATAAGTTTGAAAAGTTAAAAAACGAAAAAAGAAGAGTAAGGAAGAAAAAGAGATGAATCGAAATAAAAAGAAATAAAATGAGAAATTTACTATAAAAATCGCAAGAAAAAAGTCAGAAAAATATTAGGCATTTATGAAAAAGAAAAGAAAGGAGAAAAATGAAGAAAGTCTAAAAATCGGTTTACATATATCATAATACGAGAGAAAAAAGGAAAAGAATAAATTCAAAATTTCTGCACAAAAAGTGATATCAAATGAAATTCAATAAAAAAATATGAAACAAAAAGAAAATATAAATCTAAACATAAAATGTAAAATTAGATGAAAAGTATCTATAAAAAAAATATATAAAAATAACAAAATAAAAAAAGAAAGAAGGAATAGATATGGAAATAAATAATGAGATAGATTTAGATAGGAATTTGGTCAATGTAAATACGCAAAAAAGTTTTTTAGAGACAGCATTAGGAAAAACAATTAATACTGCCATTGATATAGGGATAAGAACTATTTTACCAGATATAGTAGAAAATCAGGTAATTAATATAAAAGATAATTTATTAAATTATGGGCTAAAAGAAGGAATTAGTAAAACAATTAATGATGCTATTGATTTAGGGAAAAGTACTATTGGTATTGTAACAGGAAATTTCGAAAATATTTCTCAAATGAGAAATGCAGTAAAATCTGGCGGAATCATTGATGGAATGTCTTCCTTATTGGATACTGTAATTGATAAAGTCAAACAAGCAGGATTAATTAATCATACAGTAGCTCAAACAATAAAACAAGGAAAAAATATTATATTAAATAATATAGAAAGTAATATAGAGAATACTTTTGATAAACAATATGCGTCTATTGAAAATACAGAAAAATATATTAACAATTGGAAAAACTATTTTGAAGAGAAAAATTTTAAAGGAATGGAAAAGGAATATAATAAAATAGAAAAACAATTAAAGAATATAGCACCAATAGAAAAAACAATCAATGATGCTAGGACAATAGAGATATTGCATAATCTAATAAAAAATAATGGACAAGACTTCAATTTAACACAAGAACAAATAGAACTGACAAAAAAACTTACATAAAAACGTTAAAAAAAATAAAATTTAACGATAGAATTAAAGAGATGAAACACGCCAATTATTTTACAGTTTTATGGAATTATAATAAAAATGTATTTAAAAGAAGGGAAAGACACCATAAAAAGCACATACATATAACTTATAATGAATATAATACAGTTTATGATATTAAAGGAAAAATAATAGAAGGAAATATACCAAAAAAACAGAGAAAAATGGTTTAGCTGGATTTCTGTACATGAAAAGGAACTAAATAACTTATGGAAACAAATAAAAGAAAGTGGAGAATATTTTAAAATAGAACCACTAAGATAATGGGGGAAATATGGATAAGTATAATAAAATAAAAAAAGTGTATCCAACTGATAATTATATCTTAATATGTGAATTTTAAAGTGGTATAAAAAAGAAATATGACATAAAACCACTAGTAAAAAAATATGCTATATTTAAAAAGTTAGTAATAAATAAAGAATTATTTAAACAGTCGCAGTTGATGTTGGCGGATATGGGATTTCATGGGACAATGAAATTAATTTAGCAGCAGAAGAAATTTGGGAAAATGGAGAAGATTTTAATACACTAAAGCTGGACAATAAGTTAAAATAGTCCAAAACCTTAATTTCTATGTAAATTTAATCCATAAAAAAATAAAAGAAAACATAATTCTACAAAAAAAACAAAAAATATAAGAATTGTGAATAAAAAGAAACAAAAGTATCAAATACTATAAAATAAGGAGGAAATTTATATGGAAGAAAATATCAAATATAAAGATATCTTAAATTTAATTTATCAAGCAGAAGAAAAAACATTAGATGAAAAAATGAAACAAGCAAACAAAAGAGTAAAAGAACAAATACAAGATATCAACACAAAACAACTTCTAGAAGACACATCAAAACCAAAGGAGTTATTAAGAACTTTTGAAAAGATAGAAGAAAATTATAGTGTAAAAATAGCTGCTTATAATAAAGAGTTTTATAAGCAAGGCTTTATTGATGGAATTAATTTAATTATAAATTGTTTAAAAACATAAAGAGATAAAAAGAATGTTTCAATGCTATTTTCCCTAAACTTTTTCTGGATTTTCCTACTATTTTGCTTGCAAATTTAAATTCGTTTTAGTATAATAAAAGCGTAAAAAGATAAGCTAAATTGACAGGGAAAGGAAGTTAAAAAAGATGGAAGAAAAACAAGAAAGAATGGACGGAAAAATCATAGAAAGAGACATCGAAAAAGAGATGAGAACAGCTTATATTGACTATGCTATGAGTGTTATTGTATCAAGAGCGCTTCCAGATGTAAGAGATGGATTAAAACCTGTACACAGAAGAATTTTATATGCTATGCATGAAGATGGAATAACATCAGATAAACCATATAGAAAATGTGCTAATACAGTAGGTTCTGTGCTTGGTAGATACCATCCACATGGAGATAGTTCTGTATATGATGCTATGGTAAGATTAGCACAAGACTTTTCTATGAGATATATGTTAATTGATGGACATGGAAATTTTGGTTCAGTTGATGGCGATGGTGCTGCGGCTATGAGGTATACAGAAGCAAGAATGGCAAAGATTTCAGAATATATGTTGACAGATATTGAAAAAAATACGGTAAACTTTATGCCAAATTATGATGATAGATTACAAGAACCAACTGTATTACCTGCTAGAATACCAGCACTTTTAATCAATGGTTCATCAGGAATTGCGGTAGGTATGGCAACTAATATACCTCCACATAATCTAACAGAAGTAATTAATGGAATTATTAAAATAATTGATGAAGATGAAGTAAGCGATGAAGACTTAATGAGTGTAATTAAAGGTCCAGACTTCCCAACAGAAGGGATTATTTTGGGAATGGAAGGAATTAAACAAGCTTATAAAACAGGAAGAGGAAAAATAACATTACGTGCAGAGACAGAAATAGAAGAAATGAGCGGAAATAGACAAAGAATTATCGTTTCTTCTTTACCATATCAAGTTAATAAAGCAAATCTAATTAAAACAATTTCAGATCTTTCAAAAGAAAAAAGAGTAGAGGGAATTTCTGAATGCAGAGATGAATCAGACAGAAAAGATAAAGTAAGAGTTGTTATTGAATTAAAAAGAGATGCTAATCCACAAGTTGTATTAAATCAATTATTTAAACATACACAGATGCAAACAACATTTGGTATTATTATGCTTGCATTGGTTGATGGAGAACCTAAAATATTAACGTTAAGACAGTGTTTAGATTGTTATATTGATCATAGAAAAGAAGTTATTTTAAGAAGAACACAATTTGAATTAGACAAAGCCCTAGCAAGAGCTCATATTTTAGAAGGATTAAAAATAGCAATTGATAATATTGATGAAGTAATTAGTATTATTCGTTCTTCTTATGATGATCCAAAAGAAAGATTAATGGAAAGATTTGGATTAAGTGATATTCAAGCACAAGCAATTTTAGACATGAGATTAAAAACATTATCAGGTTTACAACGTGAAAAAATAGAAGAAGAATATAAACAATTAATGGAATTAATAGCTCATTTAAGGGATATATTAAATAGCGAGAGATTAGTTTTTGAAATTATAAAAGAAGAATTAATTGAAATAAGAGATAAATTTGGTGATGAGAGAAAAACAAAAATTGTAGCAGCAGAAGGAGAAATTGACTTAGAAGACTTAATTAAAGAAGAACAATGTGTAGTTGCTTTAACTCACTTTGGTTATATCAAAAGAATGCCAATTGATACTTATAAGAGCCAGAGAAGAGGAGGAAAAGGAATCACAGGAATGACAACAAGAGAAGAAGATTTTGTAAAACAAATCTTTACAGCTTCTACTCATGACATGGTTTTATTCTTTACGAATAAAGGTAAGTTATATAGATTAAGAGGATACGAAGTTCCAGAGGCAGGAAGAACAGCTAGGGGAACAGCAATTGTAAATTTGTTAAGTTTAGATGCAGGAGAAAAAGTATCAGCTGTTATTCCACTTCAAAACTTTGCAGAAGGAAAATACTTATTAATGGCTACTAAAAATGGTCTAATTAAAAAGACAGCATTAAAAGAATATGATTCAACTAGAAAAACAGGACTTCAAGGAATTACTTTAAAAGAAGATGATGAATTAATTGATGTTAGGTTAACAGATGGAGAAGACAATGTAGTATTAGTAACTAGAAATGGAATGTGCATTACCTTTGATGAAAAAGATGTACGCCCAATTGGTAGAGTGGCACAAGGTGTTATTGGAATTAGACTAGATGAGGATGATGAAGTAATAGCAATGGAATCTGTAATTAGTGGAGGAAAAGCAACATTGCTTGCTATTACAGAAAACGGATTTGGAAAAAGAACAGAATTAGACGAATATAGAGTTCAAAATAGAGGTGGAAAAGGAGTTATTACATATAAAATCACACCAAAAACAGGAAAAATAGTAGGTGTAAGAATTGCTGTAGAAGGTGATGATGTTATGTTAGTTACCAACACAGGAACTATTATAAGATTGAAAGTAGATGATATTAGTGTTCTTGGAAGATCTACACAAGGAGTTACACTAATGAGAACAAATGATGGAGGAAAAGTAGTTAGCATAGAGACCCTAAATCAAGATATGAGTGTAGAGGGAGAAGAAGAAAATGGATAAAAAATAAAAGTACAAAGAGAGTAAGAAATAGAAGAAGACAGTGAAAGATAAAAGAAAAAACCAACTTAAGATTTTAAGTTGGTTTTTATGTTATCTTTTAAATCTCAAATCGTTACCAAAAAAATAATAAATATCGTAATAACCAGCTATTCTTGAGCCAATTCTCTCTTCATAACTATTGAAAATATCTTTAATACTTAAATTAGTAGAAATAATTGTTTTTGTAATTTTGTTATTTAAATTTAAAATTCTAGTATTTAAAATTGTAAAAAGTTCACTTAATTTCATACTATTTAGGCTTTCTGTACCTAAATCATCGATAATTAGTAAATCTACGTTTAAGACAGATTGATAAATATTATCATTTGGATTCTTTTGTTTACTCATTTTATAATCAATTACACTTTCAAGTAAGACAGGAGCTGTTTGATAAAGTACAGTTTTACCAGCCTGTAGCAATTGTTGTGCAATAGAATTTGACATAAAAGTCTTACCGCAAGCCAGTGTTACCAGTAAATAATAAATTCTTTCTATTTGGGTTATCAAAATCCTCTACAAATTCCAAACATTTTTGCTTAATATTTGTAATATTTTTCCTAGGAGAAATATTAAAATGATATTTAGCTAAATCGATTTCATCAGAAAATAAGTTTTCATTAAAGGTATTAAAGTTTTCTTTTTCTAAATTAGTCATATTTGATTTATGAAAAGAAGTATCTAGTAATTTTTGCTTTAAACAGTTGCACATTTCTGTTTTATAATGATTGTTAGATAGGTATCCAGTATCTTTACAAATAGAACATTCATAATTGGGAACTAAGTAATTACAAGGTAATTTAGCCTTTTGCAAAAGATTAGCTTTTTCCCTTTTTAAATTTTCCACTTTTTGATTTAAATCTTCTAAAGAAGAATTATTATATAATAAAATATTTTTAGTGGTAAGAATAGCGAATTGATTTAATTCGTCTTCAATTTTTTGTAATTGAGGAATGCTTTGATATAATTCTTCTTTTCTTTTTTCTAAGTCTAGTTCAGCTCTTAATTTTTTTTGTTCATATTCTTTTAATAAAGAATTTAAAATTTCATTGGACATTTAATTCTTTTAATCCTCCTTATTTTCTATGGATTGATTAGCATATAAAAAGTCTAAATTTTCATAATTCCTTTGGTCATAGTTTGTTTTGTTTACTTTTGTTTTTAATTCCTTTTCTGATTTTGCTTGCTTTTTACGTTGTTCTAAAAATGCTTGTACTTCATTAGCTGTTTTTAAGTTTCTATCATGCCAGTCAGTAATCACGTTGTTAATATATTCAAAAGTAGGATTTTGTTTTAAAGTAGTTCTCTTTAAAGCAATTTCAATAATACTCATATCGTAGCCAAAATTTAAAACCCAATTTTCAATATAAGCTTCTTCATATTCTGTTAGATTTCCATATTTCCCTAGTTTTTTAGCAATTATTTTATTGTATTTACTTAAATTTTCACGTTTTTCAAAGTATTGGTCTAAATCGTTCCATGTTTTTATTTTATTAGAAGCCCAACCTTCTGCAACGGCTTGTACATATTTTTTACTCATAGCTCCTCTATTATAACAATAGTCAAATAAAGCAATCATAACTTGCTCATCAAATTCATATTTTTTAAACCATAAATCAATATCGTTATACCAAGAAGGTCCCATAATACCCTGAAAATACATATTATTAATGTGGTCAATTGCTTTTGCCCTTGATTTATTTTTAGAAGTTTGTTCTATTTTCTCTTTTGACATTGTTAGATTAGGGGTATATAAATTACGAAGGGTAGATTCTTGTATGTCTATTATAATATAACCAGTTGTCTTTTTTAAAATTAAATTATTTTCTTCTAAATATTTTATACCATCATTAATCGTTTTTAACGGAATATTTAGTTTTTTCGATAAATCATTTAATTTAATATCTTTGTGATATTTAGATAAAAAAGTCATATATAAATAAATTTTTAAATAGTCCCCTGGTAAGTCAGATAAATATTCAGAAAAAAATATATCTGGTATCATAGTTTCTGAAAACAATAATGATTTTTCTTTTTGTTCTAACCTCATTTGATTTCCTCCATTAAGAATAAAGTTGATAATTTACATTATAACTTTTTTAGACAAAAAATTCAAGTTATCAATCAAAAAAATCAAAGTTCTTCCTTGCATAGCGCAAAGGAAGAACCGGTGGTTTTAGTAAATAGAATTATAAACATATTCACTCAGATATTGTCGTTTCTTGAATGATAATTTGGACAATTCCATAACGTCCGTTCTTTGGCACAAACTTGAAAAATAGTAAAAAGAAGAACAACCTAAAGCATATACATTATTAGAGAATTCTATTCTATCTTTTTTAATTTGTTCCAAAACAATAATAGCTTTGTCCTCAGGAAAGTCATTAACAAACAATTTGCAGATTTCCCATGGCATGTTTGTTTTATTCATAAGATTTTTTACTTTCTTTCCGAACTCTGCTTTTTCCTCTGCTATTTGCACGACAGAATATTTCACGTTCCGTGGTGAAATCTTTTCAATTTTTACTTTCCAGATGTTATCTAGAATGTAAACTGTAGAACGAGAAGAAATAAAATCTAAAGACACATCATGATATACTTTGCCAATTTTAGAAACGATATATTTAGTTGTTTCTAAATCATGAACAAAATAGCCTGCAAGCTCTCGCTCTTCTTTTTCTTTCTGAAATTTAGAAGATATTTCTTCAGAAGAGTATTTTTTAGCTTTTAAGCTCATTCGCATTTCATGAAAAACCTTAAGTTCATCAGGGACATCGTTAACATCAAGTTGTAAAACTTTCTTGGTAGAACGAGATGGATTATTTATGATTCGGATATCTTTTGGATTTAAAATGTTAATTAAATAATAATAACTGATATTCTTATCTTCAATAAGATACATATCTCCTGAGATATATCCAGTTAATTCATTCCGTCCTTTCAATTTCCATACTGTCATAATATCAAACCTCCTTTATAAAATTGTATTAATATTATATAACAATTAACATAAATTATAAAGAGACTAGGGCTGAATTTCAAAATGAAGTCCGATATTTTTTAACATGCTAAATTTCAATTTATTTTCGATAAAGAAATAATTTTGGTTTTAATAAAAATCGCATAAGATAAGAAAAAATGTAAAGTATATTTTCACCATTAAAACCAGCAAAACTGAATAATAATAAAGGAAAACATAAAACAACAAAAATAAATATCTTTAAAGTTAAACTTTTAAAAAATAAATTAATTAAAATAAAAACAAAGGCATACCAAAGTAAATTAACAAAAGCAGTAGAATAATCAATAATACCAAATAGCTTATTTTTTAAATCGTAATTTTGTGGAAAAATAAATTTCATAAATATCTTGTATGATATATTTAATAACTTAAATGACCATACACTCCTTTCTTTAAATTTTTATATCTTAGGATTTTAATCCAACAAAGTTTTTCACAGATTGAGAGACTTCTGTGGAAACACCACCTATAAAATCGCGAACCAAAGAATTTGTTCGAATGAGAGCATAAATGCCACCTACATAAATAAATTTAGAAAATAAATTGCTAGAAGAATAATCCATCGAGAATAAAATTAACAAAACAATTGCTACAATAATTTGAATGAATAGTAAAGAAAATAAATTACGAAACCAAGTTTTAAAAAACCAATTCGTTTTATCTAATGTTAAAGATAGAAAAGCAAAAGGAGATAATAGAACAAATACTTTAATTAAAATATAACGAAGTGAATAGGAAAAAACTAAATTTAGAAGAGAGATACTTAAAGTTCCTTTAATTAAACCATCTAAAGAAAAAATATTAAGGGAATTCGTATCAATAGCGATATTTGTATTAATAGTAGTAATTAATTCAGAAAAACAAATATTTTTTTGGAATAGATTTTCTCCTATATTTCGAATTGCTAAAGAAACATTAGAATTTAAGTCAATGATAAATTGTATGACGAAAAAAGAGCCATTCATAGCAATACCACATAAAATTAATTTGATAATAAAACTAAAGGGGGCTTCTGTTTGTGCGTAAGTAAAATGTGCCATTAAATATTTAGTTGCGTAGTACAAAATAAAGGCAAGTAAAAAGGAATTAGCGATTAGTAATATACCATTAGAAGCAGAGGTACCAAATAAGTTTTCAAAATTTTTATCTTGCAAAACATTAGAATTAATAAAAGTAATATCATCCAATATAGAATAAAGATTATTATCAATCGAACTAAATAAGGTCTCAAAGATAGTATTAATGGTATCAATAATAATTTTTGTAATATCTGTTGAATTTTCCAAGAAAACCTCCTTAATTAACTAGTGATTTGATAGCCGATAAAATTAAATCAATTGCTAGAATAAAAGCATAAGAAAATAAAGATCCTTTTATTAATTTATTTCCTGTTCTAACTTTTTCTTCATCACCAAAACTAAATTTTTTCATAAATACACCAGTTCCCACTGCAACAGCAGCTGCTGGAGTCGCTATTTTTAATAACCACTTTTCAATACTTTCAAATGCAGAGTTGATTTTACCTACAATTTGAGGATCACCTAAAGCATAAGAAAACGAAGAAAATGAGATAAGAAATATTAAAAATAAAATACAAGAAAATAGAGTATAAAAAATTTTTTTATTCATGAGACATCAGTCCTTTCTATATAATTATTTCGTTTCTTTAAAATAAGGAAACATATGTAGTTTTTCGGGTGAATAAATCTTATTACCATCTGATAAAAAAGTGAGAGCCGAAAATGTTTCTAAGTTTTGGGTAAAAAAATTAGTTTCAAAAATATAATCATTTTGCAGATAACTACTAAAAGTTTCCGATATGTTAGAATTTTCAGAATTTAGCGTGTTTGTAATATAACTAAAACGAGTTTGTTTCGCACTTTCAGAAATACTTTTAGAGGTTCTTTCCTTTTCCTCTTTCCCTAGCTGTTTTTGCGCTTCTTCAATGGTAAAAATATCATCGGTTCGAAACCATATTTTATTGATTAAATTCTGGATAATTACTTTTAGCTGAGCTTCTTCTTTTAAAGTAGCTTTTAAAGAAGAATAACTTTGTGTACTTACAATGTTAATACATTTTGCCTCTCTGCTCAAAGAAAAGAATTCACCATCGGATTTTGTTACATATTTATCATATTCATCACAAATAAAAGCAGTAGTTTTAGAGGAATCTTTTGACAAATTAGAAATGATTTCTGTTTGAAAGTCTAACTTTAAATAAGCAGCTATGATTTTCGAGAGTGAATTATATTCTGAAATGTTCATATTTAAAACAACAATTTTTCCTTGTTGAATTACTTCAGAAAAACCAGTGAAAGAAAGCTGTTCTTTGCTAGAACAAAAAGTAGACATAACATCATAATCAGAAATAAAACAATTAGTAATACGTGTTATTTCAGAAATTAGAATCCCCTTAGTTCGACTATCTAAGTTTTCAAATTCCTTTTGAAAAAAAGCAAGACTAGAATTCAATTCATAAATTTGTGAGCGAGACAATTTAGAAGAAACAAATAAATCCCTCAAAACACCAATCTTTTCTTTGTAATAATTAGGTTCTGTTATTAATTTATGAATTTCCAAAAAGGTAACATAATTGTTGTTATAAATTCTACACAATTTAATGCATTCTGTTAAAACTTCTTCCGCCTTGTCTAGCCAATAAGATTCACTATTATTTTCAGAGAAGAGTAAAAGAATACTTTTTAAGCGGTTGGCCAATACTTGAGGTTTTAAATTTATTTTATGTAAAGGATTATAATGAATATTAGATTGTAACTCAATAATGATTAAATCTTTTTCTAATTGATATTGTTTAGCATATTTTTTGACTTGTTGATAGAAATTCCCTTTTACATCTAAAATCAGCATTCCAATTTTCTTTTTTGGGTTGTTATGATTAAATTCTATAAGTTGCTTTGTAAAAGGATACATAGCACTTGAAGTTTTACCAGACCCAATTGTCCCAGTAATTAAAAAGTTTTGATAAAGACCTGATTCAGGAATATAAATGTTGTTATGTAAAGAATCTTCTCCAATTAACAAGTCTAAGTTATTTTTTGTATGAGTTATTATAGGAACATTACTTTTTTTAACACTAGGTTTGAACTGAAAAAAAGGTAATTTTATTAAAATCCTAGTATAGATTAGATGACTTAATATTAAGTTAGAAAATAGAAAGCAAATAATGTATAAAATTTTTATGATTTTCCATAATTCTGGATTGTCAGAACAAATATCAAAAGGATGGATACCATAAGTAATGATAACTTCTTTGGCTATAAAAATAGGATTAAAGAAACAAAAGGTAACATAACTAAAAATGGTAAAGAATAAAGTCATAAAGACAAATTTTTTTAAATATTTAGTAATAATAAAAGACCTCCCTTCTTATTTTAATAAATAGAAATTGCATTTCAAAATGAATTTTTCTTGATTTTTAATTTAGAACCCTGTTTGTTGTGAAAAAAAATGATATCAAAAAATGTGTATAATGAATATAAAGTAATGAAAAGATAGATAATAAAAGTTATAAAGAATAAATCGATTAATTTTGAAATATTGTCACCACCTTTCCAGTTTTTTATATTCTAGAAAATTACACTTTTTTAGTGTAATCAACATAGAAGATAAAGATGCAAATATTACAAATTTTAATAATTTTATTATTTAAATTTGGTAATTTGTTTTTCAATAATACAATATTTTTTTTAATTTGTCTATACTTTTTTTAAAATTTATGCTAAAATTATAAAATAGAAATTACAAATAGTTATAAACTATATTTTTTCTATTATAGGAAAGTTCTTCGAACTTCCTATAATAGAAATACATTCCACAGAAAAATTGAAAAGCAATTTTTCGCGGATGAACAATTAAATGTGGGCTGAACTCTACCTATTAAATTTTATAAAATATTAGTCAATCCACTATTGTTCTTTGAGTTAAAGGAGGTTAGAAAAGATGGAATTTAATAAAGATACTAAAATAGGAGAAATTTTAGAGAAAGCACCTGAAAAAGCAGAAATCCTATTAGAAATAGGAATGCATTGTTTAGGATGTCCAGCTTCTCAAATGGAAACGTTAGAAGAAGCATGTAGTGTTCATGGAATTGATGTAGAAGAAGTTGTGAAAAGGCTAAATGCATAAAGACAAATATTAGAAAATTTGTTACTGGTCAGCCTTGCTCTTTTCTCACAAGAACAACAGATAATAAGGCTGAACTGTAACAAAAATTTATACAAAAGACAAAATTTTTTCACAAATGTATTGACAATTCTTTAAAAACATTGTAAAATATAAAAGCGTTGTAATTATAACTTATTATGTGGGCTATTAGCTCAGGTGGTAGAGCACTTGACTTTTAATCAAGTTGTCCCGCGTTCGAGTCGCGGATAGCTCACCAAAAGAACTAAATAATTTTTCGCAAATTATTTAGTTCTTTGTATATAAGGCCCGTTGGTCAAGCGGTTAAGACACCGCCCTTTCACGGCGGAGACATGGGTTCGATTCCCGTACGGGTCACCAATTAAATATTTGCCACTTTAGCTCAGTTGGCCAGAGCATCGCACTTGTAATGCGAGGGTCATCCGTTCGAATCGGATAAGTGGCTCCATTAGAGGTCGGTAGCTTTGTAACATACTTGGTTGCTGGCTTTTTTTTGAGTATAAAAATGGCAATAATTTTAGTATAAAAAACTATAAAAAGTTAGATTCACAATTTAATCAAATAAAAGAGGTACGAAACATGAGTAAAATTGCCATCATAACAGGAGCATCTAGAGGTATTGGTAGAGAAATAGCAAAACAACTAGCCAAAAGTCAAATACAAGTCATTGCCAACTATAATAATTCTGAAAAAGAAGCGATTCAATTAAAACGAGAATTAGAAAAACAAAATATTATAATAGATATTGTGAAAGCAGATATATCTAAAAGAGAAGAAGCACAAAGATTAGTAGAATTTGTTTTAAAAAAATATCATAAAGTAGATATTCTGATTAATAATGCAGGAATCAGTGAATATAAAATTTTCACAGACGAAACAGATGAAGACTGGGATAGAGTTATCAATACTAACCTATATTCTGCGTTCATTATGTCACAAGAAGTGATACCTAGTATGGTACATCATAAAAATGGATGTATTATCAACATATCTTCTATATGGGGGATGGTGGGTTCATCTTTAGAAGTATTATATTCGATTTCTAAGGCAGGAATGAATGGCATGACAAAAGCACTAGCCAAAGAATTAGGACCATCTAACATTAGGGTTAATGCCATTGCACCAGGGGCAATTGATACTGCTATGAATGCAAATTTAAGTAGAGAAGAATTAGAGCAGTTAGAAGAAGATACACCACTTGGAAGGATTGGTAAACCAGAAGATATTGCCAAATGTGTTACATGGTTAGTTGAAGATACATTTACTACAGGTCAAGTTATATCTGTAAACGGAGGTTGGATTATTACATAAATAAATGTCCCCAATTAAAGCCAGAAGTACAAGGGAATCATGATATTAAATTAGTAAAAGATAAATATTACTAATATAATTAACTGATATGAACTTATATACGAATGTAATTGCATATATGGAGAAGAAAGCATAAATTCGACGAATGGAAATAAATCGGAAATTAATATAGGTGATAAAGAGATTATAATAAAAGATGAACAAAATTTGAGAAAGACAGAGCAAATAGAAAAATTAGATTGGACAGAAGATACAAATGATAACTATAAAATAGCAGGAGTAGCAATAATATGAACTAATGATGTAATAACAGGAGTAATTACCATTAAGAAAAAAGTATTAGGATAAAATTGTAAAAAGAAACCCACAAACAGAAAGGGTATCGTGAAATAGGAACCCGAAAACCAGAAAATCCAACTCGATAAGAGTTGGATTTTATCATGATTTTTTAGTAATTTTCGCTATTTCTCAATTTTCTTTTATAATTTCCAGAGATTATTTTTGGTAGGTAAGTAATAATTTTGTATATGGCTAAACGAATTTTTTTACTCCATAAATAAGATCGCCTTAATTTTCTAATAGAACCTAATGCTACTGGTTCATCATCTAATACTAATAATTCATTTTGTACTTTCTCTAATGGAAAAATATAATTTTGACCATCATTATTATCCCAACAGTCATTTTCATCTTTAAAGCAAAAATTAAAGGTGTCTCCTTCGCCTAATTTTATTTCTGCTTGAAAGCCTAAATCAGTTTTTTCCATTTTTATATCATTTACATTATCCCAATTTAAACCAAATCCATAATGGATAGAAACTTCTTGGGAAGTTCCTTGAAAAAGCTTTCCTGTGTAAGATATCTTTACAATACTATTTTCAACCAATTTATCTGTATTAAAAAAAATATTTTTAGTTAATTCCATCCTTTTTCTCTCCTTATTTATCTTTTGCTGTCAACATTATAATATTAATTTTTACAATGTTCAAGTATTTTTGTCAAAAATCTTAAAAAAAATCGAAAATTTTGTCTAATTTACTTAAAAGGAATAATAAAATATTAAAATCATAAGATGAAATAGAGCAATTTGCTAATATAGAGTTGTAAAAAAACACAGTTTATGATAATATTTAATGAGAATAATAAAAGAGGGGAAATATTATTATGGGGGAGTTAGTAAAGGAAAATTCGGAGGAAAAAGAAATGAAGGGAAAAGAGGAAACAAAAGAACAAAAAAATGAGACAAAAATAAAAGAAAATAGAAAAGAATTTAAAAAAGCGAAAAAGAAACCGAAAGAAGTAAAAAAAGTCTTTAAAGACATGACAGAAAGCCAATATAAAAGGAAGAAAGTCTTAGTTCCGTTAATGATAACAATAATAATAGTAATTGCACTTGTTTTCTCTACCATATTTGCTTTTATGAATTTTGATAAAGAAAAAATTGTAAAAGGAGTTTCTATTTCAGGAATAGATGTTTCAGGATTAACACAAGAGGAAGCAAAAGAGAAAATTAACAACATTTATCAAGAAAAAAAAGAAAAAGAGATTACAATTCAATATCAAGATTATGAAACAACATTAAATCCAACTTTAATGGAAGTAAATTATGAAATAGATAAAGCCGTGGAAGAAGCTTATTTAATTGGAAAAGAAGATAATATTTTTGTTAGCAATTATAAGATTTTATTCACATTAATGCAAAAGAAAAACATAGATGTTAATATGGTCTTAAATGAAGATGTTACTAAACAAACCATAGAAGATATTGGTGTTAACTTACCAGGAATCATTATAGAATCTAGTCATGCGGTGGAAGAAGATGAATTAATTATAACAAAAGGAAAAGCAGGAATTGTAATCAATACAGATGAACTTCTAAATAAAGTAAAAGACAAGTTAAATGATAGAAATGACACAGAAAATTATATTGAGATACCAGTTGAACAAAAAGAACCAGAACCAATTGATATTGATAAAATTCATGAAGAAGTATATACCGAAGTGAAAGATGCTTATTATACAAAGGATCCATTTACGATTTATCCAGAAGTACAAGGAATTGATTTTGATGTAGAAGCGGCAAAAGAATTATTAAAAGAAGAAAAAGAGGAATATGTTGTCAAACTTACCATAACCAAACCAAAAGTTACGATTGATCAAATTGGAACAGAAGCTTTTCCAGATCAACTTGCAAATTTTACTACTAGATATGATGTTAGTGATAGAAACAGATCAACCAATTTAGAGATTGCTTGTCAAAAAATAAATGGAAAGGTAATATTAGCAGGAGAAACATTTTCTTATAATCAAACATTAGGACCTAGAACAGCAGCAGCAGGATATAAAAATGGAAAAGTGTATGAAGCAGGAGAAGTCGTTGATGGAATAGGAGGCGGTATTTGCCAAATATCTTCTACTTTGTATAACACAGCCTTAATGGCTAACTTAGAAATTGTAGAAAGAAGAAATCATCAATTTGTTACTTCTTATTTACCAGCAGGTAGAGATGCAACAGTGGTATATGGAGCAATCGATTTTAAATTTAAAAATACAAGAAAGTTCCCTGTTAGAATTGTAGCAAGTGCTAAAAATGGAATTGCAACAGTTTCCATGTTTGGCATCAAAGAGGAACAGGAATATACCTTTACTTTTAGTACAAAAACAGTAGCATCTATTCCACCTACAACAAAATATGAAGAGGATGCATCTTTGCCAGCAGGAACAGAAAAAGTGAAACGTAAAGGTGCTAACGGATTAAAGACAGAAACATATATTACGAAGTCTTTAAATGGAAAGGCGATATCAACTACTTTACTTTCAAAAGATACTTATGATGCGATGACAAAAATTATATTAAAATCAACAAAGGAAGAGACAAATAATACAACACCAACTAATATAACGACACCTAACACAACACCTAATTCAAGTACAGATACAAAGGCAAATGAGATAACACAAAAACAACCATCTGCACCAACTAATACAACAACACCTAAAAATAATTCTTCGGAAACAACGAATACAAATAGTGCAACAAAACAAAATACTGTACAATAAAGAACTCACCTCCCTTAAAAAACAAGGGAGGTGAGAGCGGTTTTGGTGCTGTTATTTGATTGCATATAACACTGGTGACGTTTTTGAATAAACATAGTCATATTTTCCGTCGTTGTCATAATCCAAAACTTTGCTCGAAAAGTAAGTAGCATATGTACTACTATCTTTTGGATCATTGAAATATGGATAAGCGTGATCAACCCAGCCAATCCATACTAAATCCTTATTAATCAGAAATTCCTCTTTACAAGAGGGGTCTGAATAGAACTTAATGGTTGAATCCCTAATCTCGTAATCGAATTCCATGTCTGGATATAATAACTCCAGCTGTTCTTTATCTTCCGATGAGAGATTATGTTTAGAAAGCTTTTTCACTTTCTTTTGCAACTTTGGGACTTTATTAGCTTCCTGCTGAGCAATTGACAAAGCTACTTCTAAATTCTTTACATCTTCTGATTCTGAGTCTTCTTTTGTGTCAGCTTTTAATCTTGCATTCTCTTCCTGTAATGTTCTTACCTGTTCTGTCAAATAATCAACTTCTTTGTTGGAGTTTGGGAAAACCAAAGGAACATACAGGAAGTAAACTACAAGTAAAATTGCTAATACTAACAAAAGAAGTGTTGTAATAAAAATAAATGTCCGTGTTTTCATGATAAATATCCTTTCTACCGCTTTTATTTTACTTTGTATACATAAATTATACCAAATAAAAGGAAAAAAGTCAAAAATACACTCTTGACAAGAGTGTCAAAAGGTACTATAATTAAAAAAGTTTCAGATAAATAAATGCGCCATTAGCTCAGTTGGTAGAGCAGCAGACTCTTAATCAGTAAGTAATGAGTACATATGATATGGATAAAAGTATTGATAAAATCCGTACTTTTGGAAGTTATCGCAAGTTTATAATTTTTTTTTAGAATGTAAAATGCGCCAACTTGCAATAACTCGCACCAAGTTTTTTTAATTTTATACAAGCATCACTAGCTCAATTGGCAGAGCAACAGACTCTTAATCTGAAGGTTCGGGGTTCGATTCCCCGGTGATGCACCAAATAATACCTTAAACGGTATTATTTTTTTGTACCATTATAGATGAAGCAAGAGTTTGTATCCATATTTTCTGTAATTGTTCAAATTGTTTCATCATTATAGTATTTGCACTCGTTTCATTTGAATTTGACTCATTGATTATACTAGTATTTACTATATTGTCATTTACTAAAGGCACTAATCCCCATGCTTTTTCATATTCTTGTTTCTTTCTTACATCAGAAACGAATATATAATATTTCTGTGTTGTAGCAAAATCAGCATGCCCCATTAATTTCATTAATACAATATCTCTCATTCCTTGTTCAGATAAGAATGTAGCAAAAGAGTGTCTTAATCCATAAGGTGTAAGATATTCTAATTTATATTTTTCTCTAAAAAGTCTCAATGGTTTTGCTAAATTTTCAGGAACATAAGGTTTATGATATCTATTTAGAAATATAGGTGTATGTTGGCTCCATTTTAATTTTAATTTTTTAAACAATTTTTTTTGATTTTCTTTATGTTTCAATAATATATCTCTATATCGTGGATGAACAGGTACTTTTCTATAACTTTCATCTGTTTTTAGCGAATCATATTCCCTAATATGTCCTATAATTTCAGCTTCATCATTATATACAGGGAAATCTTTAAATGCGTTATTTACAATAAAATAGTTAGAATCTTCCACTAAGGAAGACCAATCTAATCCACATGCTTCTTCAGGTCTAAAGCCTTCTAAAAGCATTCCTTCGAATAAGTATGTAACGTCTGTTCCTTCTTCTAAATTATCATAATCAATATCTAAAATAGTACAAATTGCAATTAATTCATAGTCTTTTAAACTTAGCTTTTGATTTTCTATTCGATAAATTTCATCAGGAGACATAGGTATTCCCATTAAATCTAGTTCTCTTGATAAAACAGCCCTAGAAAATCCTTTTTGTTCTCGATATTGTTTTATTATTTCACCATATGCATTCTTTTTTCCCTTAAATTTCTTCATTATACCCCTCAATAATCATTATTTATTGATTGTATAACATTTACTATGATAGATTTTAGCATAATTTATGCTAAAAAAATAAAAAAGTTAAAAAAAGTAAAAAATAGAACTATTTATAAGGAGGATATTATGATAAACACAGGAATTATTAGAAAAGTAGATGAACTAGGAAGAATTGTTATTCCAGTAGAAATAAGAAACGATTTTAACATTGATGAAGGAGAGCGTATGGAAATACATGTAGAAGGTGATTGTATTATATTAAAGAAACATGTTTGTAAATGTACTTTTTGTGGTAATACAGAAAACTTGGAGGAATTTAAAGAAAAACTCATATGCCCAGAATGTAAAGATTCTTTAAATAATAATGAAACTACCTAATAGGTAGTTTTTTATTTTAATTAGAGATTTTATGATATAATTTAAAAAAATTTTTGCAACCATTTTATATAGTATTGTACTCTTATAGATAGATATCAATATGTACATATGTGATAGGAGGAAAAAATGGAAGAATTAATCAAAGAAGCACAAAAAGGAAATAAAGAAGCATTTACACTAATCATACTTAATTTAAAAAATGACTTATATAAAATTGCCAAAACTCGTATAACAAATGAAGCAGATATTCAAGATGCAGTTCAAGAAACAATGATAGAAATTTATAAATCAATAAAAAGGTTAAAAGATTTAAAAAAGTTTAAAATGTGGACGATAAAAATTTTAATTAATAAATGTAATAGAATTTATAGAAAAAAATATAAAAAAGAACTGTCTTTAGATAAATATGACTTAGATAAATATTTAATCATTAATTCAAATAAGGATATTGAGGATGACTTAAATTTTTACAATTTAATAAAATGTCTAGAATATGAAGAAAGAATTGTTATCGTATTATATTATATGGAAAAATATACTATTAAAGAAATAAGCAAAATTTTAAAAATGAAAGAAAATACTGTAAAATCAAAACTTTATAGAGCAAGAAAAAAAATCGAAAAGAATTGTTTAGGAGGTGTCAAAAATGAATCAATTAGATAATTTTATAACTAATATATTGGAAAAGAATATTAACGAGCCTAAGGAATATGAAAATGCTATTAGAGGGACATTTGAAAATAATAAATTAAGAGAGTGTACGATACATAAATTAGTTATAACAATTTGCAGTACTATTATTTTGACAACTGGATTTAGCTTTGCTGGATATACTATATATGAAAAAATATGGAAAGAACCGAAAAAATATACAACTCATGATGAATTTGTAAATTCTTTACCACCACAGGAAATAAGTGAAAAAGAAAAGAGTAATTTAATTAGCGAGGAGCAAGCAAAAAGAATAGCAATAGAATTTATAGAAAAGTTAGGATATGGGAAACAAGATATTAATCGTATCGAACTAAAAAGGGGATACGGTCAATCAACTGATAGTTATTATATGGTAAAAACTAAATATGATTATGAAGAAGGCCTAATGGTTTTAGTTAATGCTGAAAATGGTAAAGTAACTTACTTTAATGATATAGATTTGAAATACAAAGAATTAAATCAAAAAAATATATCAGAAGAACAAGCAAAACAAATTGCTATAGATACATATAAAATTTTAGGTTTGAATGAGAATGAATATGAACTATATTCTGTAAATCAAGAACAATCTAATTTTGAAAATAAAATTAGAAAATTATGGGGAGTAACATTTTTGAAAAAAGAAAAAGAGGTTTATAATAAATATGCAAGTATATCTATTTCATTTATTGTTGTTAATAATAAAGTAGTATATGATACTATACATATTAGTAGTGAAGCTGAAGAAGTAAATAATCCAATTATTATAGAAGATCAAACTGCCATAGAAATTGCTAAAGAAAAAGAAAGAGAATTAACTGATGTTGAAATATCCAGTGCTGTGGCAGAAATATCAATAGAAAAAATGAATACATTTATATATCAATTGGAGAATGAGATTTACAATACGGACCCTGATAGTGGTGGAACATATTTAGACATTGAAAACAAAACAAGAAAAGTGTGGAAAGTATTAATTAAGCATGATAAAAAAGAGGATGAAAGTATGTATAGTAATTATAATCAGTACATAAAAACGAATTATAATAAAGAGTACTATATTGATGTTACAACAGGAGAAATAATTGGTGGAAACACAAACGAGATAAGATAGAATACACTAAAAAATGGCGAACAACGAATTGTTCGCCAATCTTATTTTAAGCAAATAAGATATGAAATTAGGAGCAATTAATTCAATTATTTAAAACGATAACGATATTCAATATGTGCTTTTCTGTAAGGACCTGGTGCACTACCAGCACTACATACATCTGTAAACAGTTCAATTCTCTCATTGTAGCGAAGAGGACGTGTTGTCTTAATAGTTCTTGAAAAAGCAGAAGTTTCAGGAACCCAATCTTCACCAACAACCTCTTTTGTATCAACATTCCGTAATATCACGTGAACTTTCACAGAAGAATATGAAGCTGGTTCTCTGTCAGAACAACTACAATAGCCCTGTTTACAAGCTTGGACAAACATATCAATATACAAAGTGTTTGCCTTCTTAATTGTTTTAGGCAATGTAGTGTTATTGTTTGTGATACGCATCTTTTCCCATGGACCATAATCTGCACCCCAATCTTCCCGACCAGCTGCCAAAGATGGCACTGATGAAGCGAAAATCATTGCTGTAATCAATGTTAAGCAACTAATAAACCGTATAAATTTGGATTTACATTTCTGCATAAGTATTCCTCCTTAAAATGATAAAATTATAAATTGCTCCTAATTTTTTA
Source organism: uncultured Clostridia bacterium (assembly GCA_949280815.1). Lineage (GTDB taxonomy): Bacteria > Bacillota > Clostridia > TANB77 > CAG-508 > CAG-269. The sequence goes on from CASDJM010000002.1 coordinate 68,939, forward strand.
TCTAAAATAAGTTAAAAAAACTTATTTAGATACAAATAGTTTGTTAAACATACACATTATTATACACATTTCTACATAAAATTATATAAAAGTAAAAAAAAGTAAAAAAAATGCAACTATTAATTAAGTTATGGACTCTTATATATTGGAGGAGAGTTATGTTAAAAATATTAATAATAGATGATAACCTATATTTTACTAAAACATTAATAAATTTTTTTTCGAAATCAGAAAAAGAATTAGGTTTATGTACAATTTCAACTAATGGAAAAGAAGCTTTAAGAGAATTAGAAGATAATATTTTTGATATTATTTTATTGGATTTAAAAATTCCTCAATATAACGGAATAAAGATATTAGATATAATATCAAAACAGTATATAGATAATTACAGAAATTCAGTAATAGTAATATCTAGTTATTATGAGCATTTTACAAAAATTATGAATAATCCTTGTATTTATGGTTTAGTAAATAAACTAGATGGAGTAAGTAACATATTAAAAGAAGTAGAAATGCTTGCAAATATAAAAGAAGCAGATATATCAGAAAAAAAAATAAGAAATTTGATTATAAGCGAATTATCAAAAATAAATTATAATTTTTTATATAGTGGAACAAGATATTTAGTCGAGAGTATAATGTTAATTATACAAAATAAAAATTTCGAAAATATCAATTAAAAAAAAGATATATTACCTGTAATTGCCCAAAAAAACAATAAAACAGCAAGTAACATAAAAATGAATATTAATAATGCAACAGAAATGATGTTTTATGATTGCTCTAAGAAAAATTGAATGATTACTTTGGATATAAACTCATGTCTAAACCTAAAACTAAATTTGTAATTTCTACTATTGTAAAAAAAATATATATTAATATGTAAAAAGCAGACACAACAGACTGCATCTGCTAGATTTTGTAAACAAATATAAATATATGAATTAATTTATATTTACCCTATATATATCATTAAATCACTGAAAAATCAAGTAACTTCTTCGTTTTCTTCCTCATTTTCCTCATCTTCATCATTATTTAGTACAACAAGTTCAGGATATGTAGTATATAAAAATGGGATTCCACAATCAATGTTTTCTAACTCTTCTTCTAGCTTCTAACAATTCACTTTTCAACTTTAATTCTAAAGTGTTTGTTATTAATCCTAAAGAATCTAGCAATTTTAGAAAAACTTATTCTGATATGGATAAAACGGATCCTCAAGATGCTTTTGTTTTAGCTGATATGGCTCGTTGTGGTCGAATAAACCAACAACCATACAAGGCATCTCAGCTTTTTGCTCTTCAACGTTTAACTCGTCAACGTTTTCATCTAGTGAAAACTATTATGAGAGAAAAAACATATATGATGAGCAATATTTATTTAAAATTCTCTTCTCTTTATATTGCTAAAAAAGAAGAAGAACCTTTTAGCGATATATTTGGTAATACATCAAAATCTGTTATTGCTGACTTTACTCCAGATGATATTGTTAATATGTCTGATGAAGATATGATTAATTTTATTATGGAAAAAGGTAAATCTCGTTTCACTAAACCTGAAGAAAATGTTAAACTTCTTAAAAAGATTGCCCGTGATTCTTATAGGTTAGATAAAGTAGCGTATGACCCTATTAACATTGCTATCTCTTCATCTTTTAATACTATTAATGCCTTAGAGAATAACCTTAAAGTTATTGATAAAGCTATTGAGAAGAATGTTAAAGGTCTTTGTGATAACGAATTTACTATTTTAAAGTCTATACCTAGAATTGGTGATGTATATGCTGCTCGGCATTATTTCCGAAATTGGCTCTATTGAGTTTTTTAAGGATAACAATGCTCTTGCTAAATATGCTGGCTTAACTTGGCGTAAAACACAATCTGGCTATTTTGAAGCTGAAACCACTAGAATGACTAAAACTGGAAACAAATATCTACGTTACTACTTTATTGAAGCTGTTTCTTCTGTTAAAAATCATTCAAGTGAATTTAAAGAATTTTATACTCGCAAATACAATGAAGTTAGTAGAGGTGCTCACAAGCGTGCTTTAGCACTATCTGCTCGAAAACTAGTAAGGTTAATTTTTGGTCTGCTACACCATAATCAACTTTACTCTACAACCAAATTAGATAATCGCTCAAATTAATTACATATTTTCCTATTTTAATGTGCATTTTTTGCATGTTTTGTTAAGTGTTCCTGTTTTTCAATATTTGATAGAAAAATATTTGAAAAACTTTTTATTTTTCTATTGACATATTACCTACTGTCTAATCAAATTGTAAATATTCAATATTATCAAACAATGAATATTTTATTTTGTTATATTTTTCAGTAATTCTTTCTTTAGCCAATCTATAATTATTATCATCTTTTTCAATTCCTATGAAATTTCTATTAGTATTTATACAAGCGATTCCAACAGTTCCACTTCCCATAAAACTGTCTAAAACAGTTTTATTTTCAGCTGTATATGTTTTTATAAAGTATTCCATTAATTTAACAGGCTTTTGAGTTGGAAGTATATAATTTTTTTGTTTATCTGATTGAAATGTTAAAATGGAACGAGGATATCTTTCAGTGCTTCCACCGTTAAATATATCCTTTGTTAGTTTTCCGTATATTTGACTATTATTTATAATTGTTGCATATTTTCTGCTATTATGGGCTGGGTTATGATGGCTTGTTTTTTGAGGATTATAAAAGGGAAGAGATTGATAAAAGACCAAAATATTTTCATGTGCTTTTAAGGGCATCTTATTAGCATTTAAAAAACCAGTTGCTTCCGTCTTTTCCCATATCCATTCATACTTTAATAATTTTAAGTTACTCATACCGATTACTTTATCATAAGGAGTTTGACAAAAAATTAAAATAGCACCATTTTTTTTTATAACTCTCTCAAATTGTTCCCACATTTTTTTTAAATCTACTCGTTTATCCCATTTACAATTTGTTGTTCCGATACGGTGGATCCGTTAATATTAAATCAACTGATTCATCTTGGATTTCATTTAAAATGTTCAAACAATCTCCATTTCTTATTTTTATGTTCATATAAAATCACCTCATATATTTATTTATAATAGTTCTTTTATAATAATTAATTAAATCGTTAGGCATATGTCCTTGTGAAGTATAATACAAATTTAACAAAGACTCTCTACTAACTTTTGAAAGTAGAGAGCCTAGATTACTGTTGTATAAATCATATAAGACATAAATAATATCTTTTAAACTTTGTATTTTGTCTTGTTTCATAGTATCAAGTATATTTTGAGTATAGAGAAAATCTAAATGTTCTAATATCTCATAAAAATCACTCGAAATCATGAAACTCTTATTTATTATTAAATTAAATAAACTATCCTCATCTATATTATTATTTATAATATTATCTTTGACATTTTCGTCAATACCCTCTTGATATTTTTGAGGGGAGGGGTATTGATTTTTTTGACAATAGGGTACATCTACAATATAGATATATCTAGCAATAACTTCTTTATTTTCATTTCTTTTTATTACTACTTGAATGAAACCTAGTTTTTGTAAATGTGAAAGCCATCTACTAACTGTCTCAATATTTACATTATATAAATTTGCAAAATATCTATTTTGTGCATAGCAATAACCATTTTTATTCGATAACGAGGTTATTTCTCCATATAGTAATTTTTCGTTTGCTTTTAATTCTTTTGAATATCTAACTGTAGCTGGAATGATTGCGTAATAATTACTTTTATTTTCTTCATTCACTTTTATTTTCTCTCCATTTCTATAAAGTTTTATCTGCTAAGCATATAAAAAGAGGCTAGTATTAGCCCCTAAATAAACCAATAAAAAATTGTATCATTCAATACTTCTATTATTACAAACAATTTATATTTTTTAAGTTGGCGCGAATGAATTTTTATGCACCAGTTTTTAGACGTACTTGCACCAAGTTTGTAAATTTTATCAAATTTATTCAATATTTTTTAAACCTTATTAAATTATTTTAAATTTATATTTTTTCCTTAAAAGTATTGATTTTTCTTAAAAATGACTATATAATAACTAAAATTAATCATTGGTGGCGTCTCAAGATAAGGTAGCTCTTAATCTGACGGTCGGAGGTTCGACCCCTCTATGGCGCACCACAGACAATTTTCGTCGAACTTTTTGAAAGTCTTGATACAACTTGATTTTAAGACTATGAAAAATTAGATGAACACAAAAATCTTATTCCAACTCTTATGGGTTGGACTTTTTTTGACTAAGACTATTGAAAAAAGGAGGTTTTTGTGATATTATGTTACATATTATTAAGAAAACAATCAATATGAGTGATGAATTACACTCTAAAATCAAGTGGGCGTGTCGTATAAACTCCATTAAACAACAACTCGAAATCATTGAGCGGGTGTTTAAGAATAATTGAACATACGAATTTAGCGTATGTAGAGCCCCATAGAGTAATCATAAATAACAAATTATTGTTATTCTTTAATGAACATGATTACTTCTACGTAACAGATTTAAGGACAAAATATCCAATGTCCAAGTTACAAGAATACATATCATAGGAGAAAACGACAAAACATTTTAGAGTTTTAAAAAATTATACTATATTGGTTTATTTGTGTTTTTAAGAAAATTATAGAGATAGTTAATAATAATATAAAACTCTAAAGTGTCAATAGCTATAACCTATGCTATGTGGCACTTTTTTAGTTGCCTTTCTATTCATAATTTGGAAGGAGGAATATTTATAGAATGAATGGAGAAACAAAAAAGGCAGGAATTTATATTCGTGTAAGTACAGAAGATCAAGCAAGAGGTGCGCCATGCAAAATATCAATGTAGAATAAAAGTACAAGGGTATTTGTA
>CASDJM010000003.1 GCA_949280815.1 uncultured Clostridia bacterium
TGTTTTCCCAACTTACTTCTCCATTTTTTTCTTCAAATTCATATATATAATCTCCTTCTATGATTATGGTTCCATCCTCTTCTATTTCAAAGTCAACACCCTGTTTCTCTAATTCTTCTATTAGGTCTTCTATGGTAATGTCCCCACCTTGTTTTTTTAATTTGGCACTCATTTGGGCTAATCTTAATTGCTCTTCAATCTCCCCTATCTCTGTCTTTTCTCTGGCTTCCATGGCTTTGGTTATTAGTCCATTATCTCCTGTTAGTGTGGCAATTGTTACTGAAGCTAATACTAGTAAGATAATAATCGTAATTACTAATGCAATTAATGTGATACCTTTTTCTTTCATCAAAAACTCCCTCTTTCCTTTGTTTTTTGTGCTTTGTTTCAATTATGTTCTCTTGTTATATCCAAACTTTACTTATTTATACCACATTAATTATTTTTTGTAAATACCTATTTATTACATTTTTATTGCAACCTTTCTGATATATTTTTCCTTTTCATTCGTCTCTTTTTTTATTTAAGCCAACTTTTGTTCTTTCTTATATTACTTTATATTTAAATGTAGGCATAATTAGAAGGGTTCCTAGAATGAACCCCTCGTTATACTTTCACTTCTTTCTGATAAACTGTATTTCTTTCTTTTGTTTCATTTAACCTTTTCTGTAATTCCATAATTGGAATTGGTAATAAAGAAATAATAATTGTAATCATCCATTGCATTTGATTTAACGAAACTAATTTAAAAATTTCAGCTAATGCTGGCACCAACACGACTGACGTTTGTATAATTGTTCCTAAGATAAAACTTCCTATTAAAAATTTATTTTCCAAAATTCCTATTTTGAAGATAGATTGTTCACTTTTTATATTAAAACTGTGGACAAGTTCTAACAATCCCATACAAAGAAATGCCATCGTTCTTCCCACCTCTAGTCCAAAAAATTTATTTCCTAAGCTGAAAGCAACTAGTGTTAGCATTCCAATCATAATTCCTTCTACTACAATTTTGTTCCATAAGCCATCTGCAAAAATTCCTTTTTGACGGCTTACTGGTTTTCTTTGCATAATTTCTTTTTCAAGTGGCTCTAATCCAAGGCTGATTGCTGGTAAAGAATCTGTTACTAGATTAATCCATAATAATTGTATGGCAAGCAATGGGGATTTTAACCCTAACACTAATCCCATAAATATAGTTACAATTTCTCCTATATTAGTTGCAATTAGGAAATGAATTGCTTTTTTGATGTTATCATAAATATTTCTTCCCTGTTTTACTGCTTCTACAATGGTTACAAAATTATCATCTGCTAAAACCATATCTGCTGCATTTTTTGCAACATCTGTTCCATTTTTACCCATTGCTATTCCTATATCCGCATTTTTCAAAGCAGGACTGTCATTCACGCCATCTCCTGTCATGGCTACCACTGCTCCTGTACTTTGCCATGCTTTAACAATTCTTACTTTATGTTCTGGTGTAACCCTTGCAAATACGGAATAATCTGCTATGTTTTTTTCTAATTCCTTTTGTGGTATTTTGTCTAATTCTTGCCCTGTAATAGCTTTATCTTTTGGACTTAAGATATTTAATTCTTTTGCAATTGCTTTTGCTGTGGCTATGTGGTCACCTGTTATCATAACCGTTTTAATTCCTGCTTTTTTACAGGTTTTTACTGCTTCTTTTACGCCTTCTCTTGGTGGATCAATCATGCCAATTAATCCCACAAAAATTAAGTTACTTTCAATTGTGTTCGTATCTATTTTTTGTGGTAAAAAATCTAAATCTTTATAACCTACTGCTATAACTCTTAGGGCTTTTTGTGCCATCTTCTCATTCTCTTTTTGTATTTTTGCTTTTTGTAGAATAGAACTTTGCCCTAATCCTCCAGTAATTTGTTTTTGACATCTCTCTAAAAGGACATCTGGTGCTCCTTTTGTGATAATTCTATATTTATTACCTATTCTATGAATAGTTGTCATCATTTTTCGATTGGAATCAAATGGAATCTCATTTACTCTCGGCATGCCTTGATATAATTCATTTTTATCTTTGCCATTATTGAATCCTTCGTTGACAATAGCTACTTCAGTTGGCTCACCATTTACTTCCAATTTTCCATCTTGATACAAAATATTACAATCTGTACACATACAGCCAAGTTCTCTTGCTAAATTTACATCTTCACTATTGATTTCTACTACCTTCATTTTGTTTTGTGTTAAAGTTCCCGTTTTATCGGAGCAAATGACAGAAGAGCTTCCTAAAGTTTCTACTGCTGGTAATTTTCTAATTATACTGTTTTTCTTTGCCATTTTGGTAACACCAATAGATAACATAATGGTTACAATAGCTGGTAACCCCTCTGGTATCGCCGCTACTGCTAATCCAACTGAAGTCATAAACATTTCAATTGGATCAATATTTTTAATAAGTCCTATTCCAAAAATAATAAAACAAATGACTAGACATATAATTCCTAATATCTTTCCCACTTGTCCTAATTTCTTCTGAATTGGCGTTTCTGGTGCTTCATCTTCTATCATCATGTTGGCAATTTTACCAACCTTTGTATTCATTCCAGTTTCTGTTACAATGGCTTTGCCATGTCCATTTACTACAATACTGGCCATAAATGCCATATTGTTCATATCTCCTAATGGAATATTTGGTTTGCAAATTTTATTAGCATCTTTTAATACTGGCTCGGTTTCTCCTGTTAGACTAGATTCTTCTATTTTTAGATTAAAGCTTTCTATAATCCTACTATCTGCTGGCACATAATTTCCTGCTTCTAATATGATAATATCACCTGGTACTATTTCATCTGCATGGATTTCTTCAGTAATCCCCTCTCTTATTACTTTTGCTTTCATTGGTGTCATCTCTTGTAAGGCTTCTATAGATTTTTCCGCTTTAGCTTCTTGTATTACTCCCATGATAGCATTTAAAACTACAATGGCTATGATAATAATTGAGTCTATGTAATCATTTTCTCCTTGTATGTTTGAAATAATAGCTGAAACAATAGATGCAATGATTAGTATGATAATCATAAAGTCATTAAATTGTTTGATAAATTTCATAAAGATGGTTTCTTTTGGCTTATCCTTTAACTTGTTTTTCCCATATTCTTGTTGCCTTCTTTTAACTTCTTCTTGACTAAGTCCTTCTTTCTTATTTGTGCCTAATTTTTTTAAGACTTCTTCTTTTCTTAAGGTTTCCCACATAATCTTCTCTCCTTTGTGCTTTGATTTTATTAAATTTTATGTGGCTTGAACTAAGTTTATGATAAGTTTGTACAAGTTTAATAACAAAATTCTTTTTTCGACATATAATACTTTAGGAGGTGTTTTTATGTTAATCAATTCGCTAATTTTAGCACTTTCTAGTAGTATTGATTCTCTTGGGATTGGAATTACATATGGAATTAAAAATACTAAAATTTCTCATATGGGAAAAGTGATTTTATTTATTATTTCTTTTTCCATTTCTATGATAGCAGTTTGGTTTGGTGATGTCATAAAAAATATTTTTTCTGATTTTGTAACCAAATTAATTGGAAATATGATTTTAATAGTGATGGGAGTTTTTGTGTGTTTCCAGGCTGTGCATAAAAAAGAAATAACTAAATCAGTTGATAAAAAAGATGAAAAAATTTATAGTTTTTTTATTGATTTTCTAGGGATTACCATTAAAATTATTAAAAATCCTACATCTTCCGATTTGGATTCTTCTCATTCAATTGATAGCAAAGAAGCTTTGTTTTTAGGCGTTGCACTTTCCTTAGATTGCTTTTGTATTGGCGTTGGTGGTAGTATTATTGGAATTAGTCCTTTTCTTTTTCCTCTGTTTATTTCTATTTTCCAGCTTATTTTTTTAAGTATTGGAACTATGCTTGGAAAAGAACTTCATCAATTAAGTCATTTGCCAGATAATACTTGGTCTATTATTTCTGGTATTTTACTTATTTTAATAGGAATATTTCGATTTATCTCTTGACTTTTCAACATTTTATGGTAACATAAGATTATGTTTTATTATTAGGCTGAGTAGCTCAAAGGGCAGAGCGTTTGATTGGGTACCAACGGTTATAGGTTCGAATCCTATCTCGGCCATTGCCAAATATTTCTTTATTTGGTAAATAAAATTTAAGCGACTATAACATGTACGTGTTATGTGTCGCTCTCTTTTTATGCATTTTTAATTTCAACTAACTGTGCAAAAAGAAACGAACAACACAGCCTGCATAACTTATCTGTATTTTTCTTTCGCTCAAACAGCTAAGAAATGCCCAATTGCACCTATCCTAATTTCATGGACAACAACTTTGAAATTCCATTCTCCTCCATTGTCACACCATATACCGTATCTGCTACTTCCATCGTACCTTTTCTATGAGTAATTACTAAAAATTGAGTTTCTTTTGAAAACTTCTTTAGATATTCAGCAAATCGATACACATTAACATCATCAAGTGCTGCCTCAATTTCATCTAATACGCAGAATGGAGCTGGATTGATTTTTAAAATCGCAAATAGTAATGCAATTGCTGTAAATGCCTTTTCTCCACCTGATAGTAGCATCATATTTTGTAGTTTTTTTCCTGGCGGTTGTACATTGATATCAATACCGCATTCCAAGATATTTTCTTCATCTTCTAATTTTAAGGAAGCATTTCCTCCACCAAATAATTCTTTAAATACTTCTTCAAAGTTTTTATTAATAATGGCAAATTGGGCTTTAAACTGTTCCTTCATAGTAATAGTCATTTCTGAAATAATTTTTCTTAATTTATTCATAGTGTCTTCCAAGTCTACTCTTTGTTCACACATAAAGTCATATCTTTCTTTCATCGTCTTGTATTCATCAATCGAATCTACATTGACACTTCCCAATTCCTTAATTTCTGTTCGTAAACGATTTACTTTTTTCTGTGTCAAAGCTACATTATCTGGTTTTTTATACTCACCTACATTATTAGGCGTTAACTCATATTCTTCCCACATCTTGTTAATGATAGTATTGATATCATCTTCTAGTTTTGTCTTTTTGACATCAATTTTTACGATTTGTGCTTTTAAATCTTCTATAATTTTAAATTTATTAGTAATTTCTTCTTCTTGTTTAGATAATTTCTCATTTTTGTCAATTCTTTCTTTTTTTAATTCTTCAATTTTGTTTCCACTATTTTGGACTTCTTCTTTGATTTTTGTAATTTTATCCTTGGTTTCTTGAATGGATGCTTCTAACTCGAAATTGTCATGAGTAATTTGCTCAATTTGTTCTTTTTTATTAGCAATGCTCTTATTAGCATTCTCAATTTCTTGCTTAATTCTTTCTTGTATTTCTTCAATCGATGCTTCACTTTCATCAAACGATGAAACTGAAATTTTTAAATTCGTAATATCAAAGTTTAAGTCATCTACGTATTTTTGGTTGTCCTTATTTAACTCTGCAAATTCAGAAATAATTTTCGTTAGTTTTTCTGTTTCTTCCGTTAATCCCTGAATTTGCTGATTGATATTTTCTTTGTTTTCCATGGCTTCTCGTTTTTGCTTTTCTAAATTCTCTTGTTCTTCTTTTAATTTATTTAGACGTGCTTCAATTCTAGCAATATTTTCATCCATAGCTACTACTTTTTGCTTTTCAGTCGCATAAGTAATATCAATCTCTTGTAATTCTTTTTCTAGGCTAGTGGAATTTTCTAGAGTCTCTTGAATCGATTCTTCATATTCTTGTTTTTCTTTTTCTAGCTTTTCTATTTTAGTTTTTACATTTTTTATATCTTTTTCTAATTTTTCGATTTCTCTTCCTCTACCAAGAATATTGACTGTTTTTTTAGCCACTGATCCACCTGTAATACTACCAGAAGCATTGATTACGTCTCCTTCTAAAGTTATAATACGGAAAGAATAACCATTTTGTTTCGCTACTTTAATGGCTGTATCCATATTGTTTACAATTACAGTTCTTCCCAATAAACTAATGACAATTTGTTCATACTTTTTATGAAATTTAATTAAATCTGAAGCAATACCAATAAAACCTTTTTCCTTTCCTTTAATTTTATCTAGCTTTTTTCCTCTGACAGATGCAATTGGTAAAAAAGATGCTCTTCCTAAATTGTTTTTTCTCAAATGTTCTACTAATTTTTTGGCATCTTGTTCTGTCTCTGTTACAATGTTTTGTAAGCTTGCACCTAAACACATCTCAATCGCTGTTTGATATTCTTCTGGTACTTCAATGACATTAGCCAATACACCATGCATTCCCTTTCCTAGGTCTTTGATGTTTTCGCAGTCTTTTAACAGAGATTTTACACTTTTGATATATCCTTCTTTTTCTTTTTCGGTTTCGATTAAGAATTTCAATTTTGATTCTTTGATTCTCATCTCACTTTGATAAGCATTGATACTATTTTGATAGTTGTTTATCTTTTTATCTGCTTCTTCTTTTATCATGTTAATTTCCTCAATGGATTTTACAACTTTATTTCTTTTGCTATCGATTTCATAAAATTCTTTTGCAATTTCCTCTTTTTGAAGTCTTGTGCTATCTAATTCTGATATGTAATTTGTGATTTCTGTTTTGACTTGCTGTTGTCTTTTTTCGTAATTTTCATGGTTAATGTCTTGTGTATGACTATCAGCCTGTAGTTCATACTTTTTATCTGTGTTCTTTTCTACCTGTGCCTTATATTCCTCTATTTCTAGTTCTTTACTTGATAATTTTTCTGTTATTTTAGCCAATTCTTTTTCTTTCTCTTGTAATTCTTTTTCAAATTTTTCTTTATTCTGTTTTAGATTAACCTTCCTTTCTTCCCTTTGTTTCATTTCTTCTTCTAGTTCTTGTTGCTTTAAAGTAGATTCTTCTATTTCCTTTTCAAATCTTGTTTTATTCTCTTGGTTATTGTGAATTCTAGTATTAGCTACATTGATGTCTGAATTTAGCATCTCGATTTCTTTTTGACTAGCGAATCCTAGATTTGACATTTCTTCTATCTGATTGGTTATTTCATCTACCTGTATTTTTAGTTCTTCTTTTAGTTGTTTAATTCTTTCTAGCTTTTCTTCCTCTTCTGTGCATTGAGAAGTATAAATCTCTTCGTCCTTTACAATTTCTTCTAAACTGTTTTTATATTTCTCAATATTATGTAAGAATAGCCCTATTTCTATGCTTTTTAATTCTTCTTTTAAATTAAAATATTTTTTTGCTTTTTCAGCTTGGACTTTTAGTGGCTCTATATTACTTTCAATTTCTGCTAAAATATCATTAATACGAAGTAGATTTAATTTTGTTCTTTCTAGTTTTTTCTCACTTTCTTCTTTTCTTGCTCTATATTTTACAATTCCTGCCGCTTCTTCAAAGATATGTCTTCTATCTTCCGATTTATTGCTTAATATTTCATCAATTTTACCTTGTCCAATAATAGAATATCCATCTTTCCCAATTCCTGTATCCATAAACAGTTCTAATACATCTTTTAGTCTACATGCTACTTTATTGATAAAATAACCTGTTTCTCCACTTCGATATATTTTTCTGGTTACTGTCACTTCTGTGTATTCAATTGGTAAAGCTCCATCTGTATTGTCAAATATTAAAGAAGCCTCTGCAAATCCTAGAGACTTTCTATTTTGTGTTCCTGCAAATATGATATCTAAGGATTTGGTTCCTCTCAATGATTTCATACTTTGCTCTCCAAGAATCCATCGTATCGCATCTGATATATTACTTTTTCCAGAACCATTTGGTCCGAATTACTCCTGTTATTCCTGGTCTAAATTCTAATACTGTCTTGTCTGCAAATGATTTAAATCCTTGCAATTCTATCCTTTTTAAATACATTTATTATCACCTTTGTATGTTTAATGTTGTTCAGTTTCATCTCTTTTATTACTTATATTGGTAAGACTGAACTACATCAAGTTTATACTATTTTTAAGTTTTTGTAAAGAAATTTGTCAGAATTGCTCATCTCTAAATATGCTTTAAGTTTAAAAGTTTATCTATTTTTTATTAATAAAATCAAATAGACATTATTTTATGATACAAACTTTGCATTTGATACAATTTGAGCTATATTATAAATTAGGCGTTGCTTAGCAGGCGTACAAGTAATCAACGTTTCATATAACTCTTTATCTAAATAATTAGGTGCATCTGTTACAGTCCCTCCTACTAAGTATTCTAAACTTGTTCCCAATGCTTTACTTATTTGAGCTAACCTTTTCAAATTTATTTGTGAAGTTCCTCTTTCTACTCTACTAATATATACAGTTGTTACATCAATTTCTTCTGATAATCTTTCTTGTGACCATCCTAGTTTTCTTCTTTCCTCTTTTATTCTTTGCCCAATAATTTTATAATCAATATCCATACTATCACTTCCTTTTCATAGGTAAATATAGCACTATAAGTTCCACTTGTCAATATATTTTTTAGAATTTATATGTAAAATTTTATTATTCTACTTTTCTATAAGATTGCCAAGAGAAACGAACCTTTTAGTAATTAAACAAATTGCCAAAAAGATTGTTTCTCTTGGCAATTTCCTATTTTTATTTAATTGCTTTTTCCGCATATTGGTTATTAACAATCTTGTCATATGGTGCATTTTCTTTTAATTCTCCAGCCATAATCATAACTTCTTCTAGTCTTTCGAAAACTTCTTGTTTTAGTACTGGTGTATCATTCCATGCATCAATATCTTTATAACTTTGAATCGCTGTTGCTAACATTTCTATATCTGTGTCTGGGAAAAAGCTTTGAATCGCATCTGCTATTTCTTTGCTACTGTGTTCTTTTACCCATTGTTGTCCTTTATAAATCGCATTTGTAAATTTTTGAACTGTTTGTTCATTACTTTCTATATAGCTCTTTTTTGCAAAATATGCTGTATATGGAATTTCTCCTGCTGCTTCTCCTACTGATACTACAATAGTTCCCTTCCCTTGTTCTTGTGTCATAGACGCAGTGGGTTCGAATAATGTTACAAAATCAGCATTTCCACTTGCAAAAGCTCCTGCCATTAAGTCAAATTTAATACTGTCATCTAATGTTGTGTCCTTTTGTGGATCAATTCCATTTTTCTTTAGTACATATTCTAATGTCATATAAGGTACTCCGCCTTTTCTTCCTGGTATAACTGTTTTTCCCTTTACATCATTCCAACTAAAATTCTCTGTCTTATTTCTAGCTACTAAAAATGACCCATCTTTTTTAGTCATTTGTGCAAATACTTGTGTATAATCTTCTTTGCCTTCGTTATAAACATAGATTGAAGCTTCTGGTCCTGCAAATCCGATATCACATTGATTTGCTAACACAGCTGTCATAACAGCATCTGCTCCCCTTTTCTGATGACAACACATTATGGCTAGTCTTTTCTGTACCTAAATTCAAAATGTTACAGCTATTTACAAAACTTTGACTACACAGCATTTTCTTTTGATTTTCTGCTATTTTTGTATTTAATAAGTTAATTTCAATCGTGTCTCCTTCTCCATAAGCACTTTCTATCAATAAATTGAGAATATCTTTTTTTGATTTCAAGTTAAAAGTCTCAAATACATCAAAGCAATTATCTATGATATTTAATATGTATTTTGCTCCTTTGCTTAACTTTGTGTTCATTTTCTTGTTATTGCTTTTGGAATGTTCCAAAATCTCAATTCTATTTTTTAATTCTTCTTTTTTATTTTGTGCTTTTATTAATTCTTGATTGATAATTTCAATTACAGAAATATCGATATATTTTACTTTTTGGGCTAAACTTCTAATTTCCTTTTCGTTTTTTTCATATTCTTTTTTTAACGTTTCCATTTCTGCTGTTATATCCTCTTTTGAATTATGATTGAATGCCATATTTTTTAATTCTTGATAAACTGCTGAATTTGGTACAAATATATCTTTCAAAATCTTAATAAAATTTTTATCTAATTCATTTCCTTTTACATTATGAGAATTACAATTTATTCTCCTTGTTCTGTCTTTTTCTCTACAAACATAATAATAGGTTGTTGTTCCATCTTTATTTTTTCTGTTTGATTTTGGTATCATCTTATTACCACATTTTTTACATCGTAATATACCTGAAAATATTGTTTCATTGGTATGATTAGCACTTGCTCGATAGGATTTATCTTTGTTTTTTTCTAACAGTTCTTGTACTTGTACCCACTCTTTCCCTGTTACATATCCCTTATGAAGTCCAACTGCTATAATCCAATCTTTTAATGGTCTATCTTTTTTATTATTATCTGTTTTATTGTAAGCAATAATCCCATATTTTCCATCAAACTTTTCCCTTCCATCTTGCTCTGCATATATGTTCTGACCTCTATTCTTAAAATATTGTAAGATGACATTATCATTTTGACTATATACTGGATTAGTAAGAATATTTTTTAATGAATATTTCTTAAACTCCTTGCCTTTTCTGGTATATATTTTATTTTTTAATAGATAATATTCTAAACCTGCTAATGACTTGCATTCTAAATATTTTTTGAAAATCAGTTGTACTTTTTGCTTTTCTTCTTCGTTTATTTTTAATTTGTAGGCTTTTTTATATTTGTTTTGTATTGTATTTGAGTTTGTATTTTCTTCTGCTATTGACATTATTTCAACTTTTTCTGAATTAAATCCGAGTGGTGTATCTCCTCCTAGCCATCTTCCTGTTTTGGCAAGTTCTAACATATTGTCTCTTATTCTTTCTGCTATTACTTCTCTTTCTAGTTGTGCAAATACAGATGCTATGTACATCATAGCTCTTCCCATTGGTGTTGTTGTGTCAAACTGTTCTTTTATGGATACAAAACTTGTATTTAGTTTGTTTAATTCATTCATTAGACTAGAAAAATCGGCTATATTTCTACTTATTCTGTCCAATCTATAACTAATTAATATGTCAAAAGGATTTTCTTTTTCTTCTTCTAAAAATTGTTTAAATTTCGGTCTCTCTATATTTCCTCCTGAAAATCCTTCGTCTTCAAATATTGTAGTTTGTATTTCATATTCATTTTCTCGATAATTCTTTTTGATATATTCTTTTGCTAGTTCTATTTGATTTCCTATAGAATCTCCTTTTTCTGAATATTTTGATTTTCTTGAATATATGGCTATTCTAAGTTTTTTCTTCATTTTTCCCCCTTGCTTAACTTATATTAAAATTTATTCTGTTATTTTGTTTTACATACTTTAAAGCAATAAAAAAAGAACTACTATTTTTTATTTTAGTAATTCTTTGTTTTATTATTTCTAAAGTAATTCAATTGGTATTAAATTATTATCTTTATCAATTGGAAATATATCTTTTGTTAAACATATTACTCCACCATTCCCTATTTCCATTCCCAATTTTTGCGTAACATCAAAATTCTTTACTGCTTGTTTTCCTGGGTTATAGCTTTTCTTTATTTCTAACGGATATACCTTATTATTATAGATAATAATTAAATCTATTTCCTTTCCATTATTATCTCTATAATAATATAAATATTTTCTACTATCTAAACCTTGGTTTGAAAACGATTTAATAATTTCTGTTACAACATAAGTTTCTAAAATTGCGCCATTAAATGCACTTCTTTCTAATGTTATACTGTCCATATATCCTGCTAAAAAACAAGCTAATCCTGTGTCCATAAAATAAATTTTAGGTCTTTTTACTATCCTAGATACATTATTGTTTGAATATGGTTGTAATAAATACACTAATCCTGTACTTACTAAAATAGATAACCAATTTTGTGCTGTCATATTGTTTATTTCTATTGAATTCGATATGTCATTTATGTTTAATTCCTGTCCTGTTCTTACTGCGATTGATTCAATAAATTTCAGAAATTTTGTTTCATCTTTTACATTAATAAGTTCCCTTATATCTCTTTCTATATATGTTTTTATATAAGTTTCAAAAAAGTCTTTTGGTTCTATGTTGGGATTTGAATATAATTCTGGATAACTTCCCTTTAGTATTTTTTCATATAATTTATCGACTTCTAATCTATTTGTCTTTTCTCTTTTTTCAAGTTCTTCATATATTGGTAAAAACATCTTATCCTTTTTCTTCTCTATTTCCCTATTTGATAAAGGATATAGTTCTAATATTCCAACTCTTCCTGCTAAAGATTCACTAACATTTTTCATGGTATGAAATACTTGTGAACCTGTTAAATAGTATAATCCAGATGTCTCTAATTCTTTGTTTTCTAAATGTTCCTGTCTTTTCTCATCTACTATTATTTTTATATAGGATAATAATTTAGGTGCATATTGAAATTCATCTATTATTAGTGGCGGTTTATATCTTTCTAAAAATATTTCTGGTTCTTCAATAGCTAATGCTCTTATTGATAAATTATCTAAAGATATATAATTTATTTTTCCTTTTTCTTGTTTTCGTATATTATTTAATAGTGTAGTTTTTCCCACTTGCCTCGAACCTGTAATCATTATAACTGGAAATGCTTTTGCTAATTTATTAAGTCTTTCTTCTATACTTCTTTCAATATAATCACTCATATTCTCACCTTCTTTTAATTATTTATTCTATTTATATTATATACTTTATTATGTTTTTTTGCAATATTTTTATACATATTTATACTAACACTATATTTTTGTATAAACATTGTTCTTGAATTATAAAAAAGAACTACTATTTTTTATTTTAGTAATTCTTCCATATTTGTTAAATTCATAGGCAAAAATCACATTTGTAAATTTAATTCAAATCTTTCTATAAAGCCTATCCATTCGCCTTTTTCATTTTTAACTCCTTGCATATACACTCTTTGATTTTTAGAATTTACAAATATAAATACATCTTTTCCAGTTTTTTTATCTCTTCATAAGTGTCCTTTATTTTTTCAACAGATTTTTCATTGTGACAATCAAATATGCTTTTTCCTATTAGCTCTTTGCCCTTTACGATAATGGGCTTCCGCCTTTTTATTCATAAAACTAATAATATAATCATTGTTTACAAAAATTATATTATATGGGTAGCTATCTAAAATTCCTTTTACTATTTCTAATTTTTCCATGTTGTTTTTCTCCTTCAACTACTTGTACTCTGATTTCTTATTTTAGTTAACTATATCTTGAATCTGATTTTCTAATTCTTCCAATTCTGTATCAAGAAATCCCCAAACCATATTTAAGTTTACCCCTTCATAATCATGGACAATTCTATTTCTTAAAGCTTTTAGACCTCTCCATTCAATATTAGGATTTTCCTTTACCGTTTCTTCACTAATTTTTCCCACTAATTCTCCAATTTGACTTAAATTAAAAACGCAAGCATTTACTGTTTTTCTATCTTCGTTAAACTGTTCGTGAGAATACCCAGTTATAAATTCTTCAATTTCTTCAATATATTTTAAAACTTTCGTTAATATTATCTTATCTTTACTTTTCATAAATAACTACTCCTGTATTTTCTATTTCTTTTTCTATTTTTGAATTTTTATCAATTTCTAGCTTTTCAATAACATCAACTTCTTTGTCTAGTTTTTCTCTTATTTTATCTACTATAGCAAAAAATTTTAACCCTTTAATTTTACCTTTGCTATCAATTAATATATCTATATCACTATTTTTAGTAGGCTTATTCTTGGCATAAGAACCAAATAATATTGCTTTTTCAACTTCTGTATTTGCTAAAATTTCATATACCATATTTTTTATATCTTCAATGGAATATATTTTTGTAGTCATATACTTGTCCTCCTTAATTTCTTCTTTTTTAATATATCACAATTTACTTTAAATTACTATATTTCGGCTTAATTATTTTGTAAATATTCTAAAATTTCATTTTTTATTTGTACTTTTTCTTCATAACTTACATCTAAATTTTCGATACTTTCTTTTATTAATAATGCTTTTACAAATGCTAAATTATGTATATACTCTTTGTTATTTTCTGTATTAATTTTTATCTGCATCTTACACCTCTTATTTTAAATGTATGCCTACTATTATTTAGCTATTCAAATATTGGGGTTAATTTTTTACTAACAACTTTTAGGCATGACTTGACTATATAACACTTTATCATGTTATATTTTGTCCTTCACTTTATAAGAGTGCAATTATAAAATCAAAATGAGCATCTTTTATAGATTTTTTTAATATTTATTTTTTAGCAATATACAATGTTGCTGAACTTGGCATTTTATCAATTCTTTCTATTTCTTTAAAGTTATTTTCTTTCATTAAATTTTCAATTTCTTTATGTGTATATACTTTTCCATTGTTTGAATTCATTAACATTTCAACAGCAAATTGTACTGAAAATTCTGGACTAGCTCTATCTTCATTTAAAAAGAAACTTGTTAAAAATAGTCTTCCATTTGGTTTCAGTATATTATAACTATTATTTAATAGCTTATTCAGATTTCCTTCTGGTTCTTGATGAGCTACTGCAAATAAAAATACATCATCATATTTTTCTGTTGGAAAACTAATATTATAGTTACATTCTTCAGCTATTATTCGCTCTTGCAATTGTTCTTCTTCTATTTTTATATTTTCAATTTTTACCATTCGTAGTAAATCAATCATTTTTCCTTTTACTGTATTATATTTCTTTGCTACTGTTATTAAATATGTACCTGCTCCTGCTCCAATATCTAGTATATTATGATTTTCAAAATCATAGCTTTCTGCAATAAATTTAGCTTGTGATATTGCATTTGCTTCCATTCCTCTCATAAAACTTTCTGCATTATTTTCTGTCAATTCTTTGAAGTTATCTTTAGCAAAGTTTTTATTTCTTATACTATTTTCTAAAACTTGATATTTTTTCATTATCGTTTTTGCAAAATCGATGTAGCCTTTTTGATTATATTTAGAATCTTTATTTAATATCTCGTTGTATTCTCCTAGATAATATCCATTTTTATTTTTATCTATAATTTTATAAAATGTTAATACATTTAATATTGGCTCTAATCTATTTTCTTCTATTTGTAATTCTTTTGATATTTGTAATAATGACTTACTCTCTTTACTTAAACAATCAAATATTCCTATATCGTTTGATGAAATAATTATATAGGTTAACTTATAATTATTTACCATATGTTTAAAATTGCTTGTTTGTTCCTTTATATCCATTTTTCTCCTACCTTTCAACAAAATTAATATTACTTTGAATAACTGTTTTATTGGTTAAATTCTATCATCAATTAACCAATATTACAATTAAATTATCTCTTATGACTAAG
The DNA here is from genome assembly GCA_949280815.1 of uncultured Clostridia bacterium. GTDB lineage: Bacteria > Bacillota > Clostridia > TANB77 > CAG-508 > CAG-269. The sequence goes on from CASDJM010000003.1 coordinate 15,247, forward strand.
CAAATTTTATTATTACATTTATTTATATTATTACTACATCGTAAATTTTACAACTCTAAATTATATTTTTTATAATTATAATTTATATCATATACAGTAAAAAATAGTTCACTATTTTTTGCAGGAAAAGGGCGAGTCACAAATCGCCCATACACAGCTTAAAAATGAGGTTTTTAACGGATGCACTACAAGAAAAATGGAGGTCAAATGTGAGTCATCTTTTTTGCCTATTCTTTTTACTATACAGTTCTATTTTTTTCTTATTTCTTCATAATTCGAATTCTTCTTCCCTCTTAACATGCTTTTTAGTTTTCCTTTTTGTACTTTTATTTTTCCTTTGCAATGTTATTTTATCTATTTTATATTTAGCTTGTCCATTTAAAATAATTGTTTCATTCAATATTCCTTTGTTTTTAATCTTAGAAAATACATCTGCAATATCTTCACAAGTAGCATGATAATTTTCTACTTTTACTTGATTTTTCAATGTTTCTTCCTTTTTAGAAAATGCTGTCAGCAAGGAAGGGGTGTTTCTGCTCCTTGCCCTGTTGTTAGTTCTATGTTCATTCCTTTTTCTTTAAAATATCCCTTGTTAATAGCTACATATTGTGGTGCGTAGAAAACAGAACGAGTTACTTCATTCACTTTAATATTTTTTAACTCTACGCCATCTTTATTTTTTTGATTAACAATCACTCCTACCATACTAAATACCATAGCAAGAATAATAATTACTATAATTACAATAACTTTTTTCTTCAAAGTTTTTCCTCCTTTTGGCAATGATTTTAAGTAATAGAGATGATTTTGAGAACGGAGGAAAAAATCATCTCTGTCTCAAAATCATTATTTAAATTTTTTTGAATGTAGGATAAATTTTTCTAATAACAATACTGCTGCATACATGATACCAGCTACCATACCTAAAATAATTACACTTGCCATAACCAAATCTAATTTAAACACTTGACCTCCATAAACAATTAAATATCCGAAGTCCTGCTTTTGATACTAAAAATTCTCCTGAGATTACGCCTACTAGTGAAAGTCCTATATTGACTTTTAGAGAATTTATAAAGGTAGAAAGATTAGCAGGTATGACAATTTTGGTTAATATTTGAAACTTATTAGCTTTAAAAGTCTTTGCCATTTTAATTACTTCTTTGTCTGTTTTTAAAAATCCATTCAAATTTTCTAATATCGTTACAATTAAGGAAATTGCTTTTCCTTTGTGTTTGCGACTTTTGAATTAGAAGATTGGGCTATTTCTTGATAATTGTTTGAAAACAGCCATTTTGTGTTATCTTCTATTTTCGTATTTAATAAGCTGATTTCTACTTTTTTACCTTCTCCTTTCATATCTTCAATCAATAACTTTAAAATATCTTTTTTTAATTTTAAATCTAAACATTCAAAAGTTTCAAAATAATTATGTATAATATCCATTACCAAATTTGCATTTTGTTTCTCATGTTTCTTTTTGGTTTTATTTTTTTCTATTCGTTTTAGTTTTTCCTCAATTTCCTTATTTTCTTCTTTTATTTTTATTAGTTCCCTATTGACAAATTCTACTACCTCTTCTCCCATATTTTTTAAACTATAAATCAAATTTTTTATTTCTTCTTGATTTTTCTTATATTTTTTGTTTAATTCTTCTTGTTCTTGCTCTTGGTCATTTTCTTTACCTATTGATAATTTTTTAAGTTCTTTCCCAATTTCTGAATTTAGTACAAATAAATCTTTTAATTTTTCCATTACTATTTTATCGAAATCTAAACCCGCTATATTTTTGCTATCACATTTTACTCCCTTACTCTTATCTTTTAGTTCACAAGTATAATAAAATCTTCTTGTCTTCCCTTTTTCTTGTTTTCCTCCTGCCATTTTTGGTCTCATATAAGAACCACACTTTGAACATTTTAAAATGCCAGAAAATAATGCCTCATTTTTGATATTGGCTCGATATCTTTTATCGGCATTCTTTTCTATTAATTCTTGCGAACGTACCCAATCTTCCCCATTAATTCTTCCTTTATGAAGTCCCACAGCAATAATCCATTGTGACATATCTCTTGTTTTTTCTCCATCTAATTTATTGTATGCCATAAATCCATAGTTTCCATCAAATTTTGCTCGTTCTCCTTCTGCGAAAATCTCTTGTATTCCTTTTGATTTAAAATATTGAACGACACATTTATCATTTTTTGCATAGACAGGATTGGTTAGAATGAATCTTAATGTTCCTGCTGAATAATTGGCTCCTTGTTTTGTTGCAATTTTATTTTGTAAAAGGTAAGTTTCTAGCTTGGTTAGTGATTTTAATTCTTCAAATTTATGATAGATTAAATCAATAACTTTTAGTTCTTCTTCTACTTCTACTAATTTACATGCTTTTTTCTTTTTCTTTTCTATTACATTTTCATTGTCTTGCTCGTAGATATCTATCAATTCATACCTTTGGCTAGTGTATCCAGTAGGTGTTATTCCGCCGAAGCCATCTTCCTGTCTTGGCAAGTTCTATCATATTATCTCTTATTCTTTCTGCTATGACTTCTCTTTCTAACTGTGCAAATACACTAGCAATAAACATCATGGCTCGCCCCATAGGCGTGCTTGTATCAAATTGTTCTTTGATGGATATAAAACTTGTATTCTTTTTGGTTAGTTCTTCCATTAAATTGGAAAAATTAGCAATGTTTCTGCTAATTCTATCTAGTCTATAACAAATTAAAATATCATAGGGCTCTTTTTCTTCTTCTGCTAAAAATTTTTGAAATTGTGGTCTGTCTATATTCCCTCCTGAAAAACCTTCGTCTTCATATATTACTATTTCTGTTTCGTATTCTTCTTTTGGATAGTTCTTTTTTATATATTCTTTTATTAGTTCTATTTGATTTCCGACTGAATCTCCTTTATCTGTATATTTGGATTTTCTGGAATATAAAGCAATTCTGATTTTCTTTTTCATGTTTTACTCCTTGCTTTCTATTCTTATTTATTTTGTTTCTAAATATTTTATTATCTTTTGTTTGATTTCTTCTTTTTCTTGATAACTTACTTCTAAATTATCTATTGTTTTTTTGATTAAAAATGCTTTTATAAATGCTATATTTTGCATAACATTTTCTTCTCTTCTATTTTTTATTTCTATTTCCATATAACACCTCTAAAAAAAGTGTATGCTATTTTTTAGGCAATAGCACACACTTTTTATTCTTTTATTTTTTAGTCTTCTACTTTTTCTGCATCTATAATTTTTTGTATATCTTGTTTTAGTTGTTTAATATCATGATTTAACACATACCATATACTTTTTAAACTAATTCCTTCATAATCATGCACAATTCTATTTCTCAATCCTTTTATCATATTCCATTCAATAAAAGAATATTTTTGCATAGTTTCTTTTGAAATGTTTTTCACTAATTCTCCAATTTGACTAATAGAAAAAACAGTTGCATCTATTGTTTTTTCATCATTACAAAATTCTTCAAATGTATATCCTTTTGTATATTTAGTGGCTTTATCGATATATTCTATCATTTTTATAAAAGAAATATATTCTTTATTTTTCATAAACTACCACTCCCGTTCTTTTTATTTCTTCATCTATTTTAGAATTCTCTATGATTTCTGTTTTTTCAAAAGCATCTACTTGTTTGTTAAAGGCTTCTTCTATTTTTGTAATCAAACTGAATAATTTGAATCCCATTAAGGTTTCTTTGGTATCTATCACAAAATCCAAATCACTATTTTTGTTGGCTGAATTTTTTGCATAAGATCCAAATAGAGTTACTTTATATACAGGCATATTATTTAATATATTTTTTAATATTGTTTTAATCTCTTCTATTGAATATATTTTTTCGCTCATATCTAGGTAATCCTCCTTTTCTTTTCGTTTTTAGTATAACACGAATCATAAAAAAATGCTATACTTTTTGATTAACTTATTGTTTGATGCTTTTGATACTTAATTTTTTACTAACAACTTTTTGGCATGACTAGACTATATAACAAATTTCTTGTTATATTTACTTTTGATATTTGGACTCTCCTCCTTTCTTTCGCCTTCAATATATAAGAGTGCATTTATAAAATGAATATGGTCATTTTTTTAAAAAATTTTTATTTTTTGAGGTGATTATAACACAAAAACAGATAATTTTTTCAATTACCTGTTTTGTTATTGTAATATTAAAATTATCTAGCAGAATATGTATAATCCATTATAGCACCGCCTATAATTTCTCCTGTTGTTGCATCGATAAAATAACTAAATCCTCCTCTTGTATATCTTGTTACAACATCTTCCCAATCATCAACATAAGTAATAACTACTACCCAAGCATTTCTTATTTTATCTTCCATTTGATAATAAACTCTCTCTTCTGTTGGATAGTCTACAGTAGACATTTCTTTATAAAATCTTTCTTTATCCGTTAATCTATAATAGGCTTGTGCATTCATGTTTACTATCATCTCTTCTACTTTCGTTTCAGTTATTTCTTTGTTTTCTACTTTTTTATCTACTTCTAAGGCTATTTGCAATGCTTGCTCTTTTGTAATTTCTGTAGGGTTATTATCATATGGTATGTTTTCTGTCCTAACCATCCAAAGTATTTCATCTTTTGCATATATTTGTATTTCTACATATTCATAAGAGTTATAAGTATTTCCATATCTTTTTTGATAAGTTACAGTAAATTTATATCCTATCTCTGCTTTTTCATCGCCATCACTATTCCAACAATCAACTTTTGTTACTTCATATTCTCCTTCTTTAAATCCAAATAATTTATAATATTTATTAGCCACTTCTACTGCTTTATCTTTATTCATGAAATATTCTGAACCTACATCTTTTCCACTACCAAATCTATCAAACTTCTTATCTATCTCTCCTAATTTCTTACCTATATTCCATATCTCAAAAAATGTTGCTTTTTGTCCATCTATTGAAATACTATAATCATCCTCTGTTACAAATCGATACATTATTTTATTAGAATCAATTAATTTATAATGATCTGTTTTTACAATATTTGTATTGAAACCTACTTCTTTTAATTTATTAATTGCAATTTGTTTTGCTTCTTCTTCACTGATATTTTCTTTTTGAGCTTCTGGTATTAAGACATCTGTTACTATTTGAATTTTTTCAGGCTCTTTCCAAATTTTTTCATATATTTTAGTTCCTGCAAACACGATACTTGTACTTAATACGATTCCTGCAACTGTTGTTGAAACTATTTTAAAAATATTTTTTGTTTTATTTTCCTCAACTATATCATTTTCTTCTTTCATTTTTGATATAGCAATTTTAAGTCTAATTTTATTTTTATCAAATGCCATTTCTAAATTCCTCCACCATTTAATTCTTTCTTTATTTTCTTTCGTATTCTATATAGTCTTGTCTTTACATTCAATTCGGAAATATTTAATCTTTTTGCTATATCTTTAATTGATATACCAAAATAATAGAATAAATTTACTATTTCTATATCAATACCTTTTAGCCCTTTCATTTTTTGTTCTATATCAAAAATTAATTCCCTATCATTTTCATACATATTCACATGATTAACTGCAATATTTTCAAAGTCTGAAATATCATAAGAAATCTTCAATTTTCTGTATTTTTCTTTTATTAAGTTTCTTGTTATTCCTGCTAAATACGAATTTAATGATACATTTATATTTAATCTATTTTGGTTTTTCCATAATATAAAAAATGTATCAGAAAAAATTTCTTCTTTATCTTCAAAAGATATCGTACCATCTGTTCCATTATTTATTATCGTGGTTATATATGGCGTAAAATCTTCTATTATTGCATCCATATCAATTTCATTATTTTTATAATAATCTTCTAATTGCTTTAATTCTTTCAATTTTAAAACTCCTTTATAAGACATCTTATATTTATATAGTGTAGTTCAATTAGAAAAAAGTTACAATTTTTTCAAAAAATATAGAGATTATTTCTAATCTCCTTCTATATATGTCATATATTGATAGCCACTTATATTTGCTTGTTTAATATATTCTTCTAATTTATCAAGATGATTATATAACATTAGTTAGTCTTAAATTTTTAGTTCCTATATATACATCTCTATTTCCATCTAAAGTATGACATTTTATTATTGTATAATTTTCATAGTAATATTCCATACTCCCACCATCTTTATACATATCTGCTTTTATTTTTCCATCTTTTTCATCTTGATTTGCTTTTGCAATAATTTCTTCCATTGTTATCTTATTTTCTAATAATGCTTCTTTTAAAGAATAGTCTTTATCATCAATTCTAATATTTACACTTCCATCATATCCATATATAGTATAATTATATTTATCTGTTTCTGATTTATCTAATATAGTATAAATTTTATAACTTTCCATTAGATGTTTATCATAGAAAAGTAACTCAAAATTTTCTGCTGATTTTAATTCAATTTTTGTTGCTTTAACTTGTGCTGGATAACTGTCCATTATAATACCATCATAAGTTATTTTTACATTCATTCCAACCATATAAAATGAATCATTATATTCACCTAATCCAATAGATATTTTATCAGTCGACTTTCTTTCTTCTTCATCTTCATTTGGCTCTACTATAATATATGATGCATCAGATTCAACAACTTTACCAAAAAATGACTTTTCATTCTGTTCATTATTTACAGTTTTAACAGGATTAGAACTAATATTTGGGGCTTTAAACTTGAAATCTTCTCTATTGGTAACACTTTTTTCAATTACTTTATATGCAACAACCATACCTATAACTATAAACAATATTGCAATTAAAATTCCGATAATTATTTTTTTATTTTTACTCATTTTTTCTACCAATTTAACCTTTCCACTTTTAAATTTATCATTTAATCACAAAGATACATTACTAGTTCTTGCTACAATTATAACATTATTTCAAAAAAAAGTATATAAAAATTAGGGGTATTTATAAATACTCTATATTACTGACTGACAGAATTATTATTATATTTATTTTTATTAATATTATTATTTCCTTGTAAATTTTACAATTCTTGAACTGTAATTTTTTCCATTACAGAACTGTAAAATTTACACTTCTTATTTTTTCAAACCTCAAAACACAAATGATATTATTTTATCCTTTAATTTTTTACTATTATTTTTTAATATACTCCTACTCATGTCATCATTTTTCCACTGATATTACTAACTTTAAAAGACTAAAAATTGCCTCACAATTTTTGCAGGAAGAGAGCGACTCGCCTATCGCCCTCAAACAGCTAAAAAACGTAGTTTTTAACGGGTTCATATTAAATTAATTGGAGTCATATAGGAGTCACTGTTGTTCTTTATATTTTTCGACTTTTATCTATTAAAACTTAGCTGTCTTTTATTAATAGATAAACCATTTATTCAATTTCAAAATTGTTACTTTTATCATTTTCTATTTTTATGATTGCCTTTTTTATCTTTTTATAACTTTCTTCTGAAATGCTTTTATTTCCATTAAACCAATCTATCATTGTTCTTCTATTAACACTAGATATTCGACTGAATCTATTTTTTGAAATGTTATTTTTATTCAAATATTTTTGTAGCTTTTTTTCTGGACTTGACATTAAAAATTTTACATACTCTGATAATTGAGGTTCTTCTTCAAACTTCAAAAATTTTATAATCTTCTTTATCTTGTCTATATCTTTTAAATCAATATTCCTTTTTTCATAATCTCGATAAGTATCTTCTGTTACCTTAATTGCTTGTCCTACTTGTTTTTGTGTATAACCTCTTAATTTACGATAATATATCATTTGTTCTATAAAATCTTTTTTCTCTTGTTCTTGCATGATATTTGGACATCTATCAATTTTTAATTTTATTGGATTTGCTATTATTTTATTATTCTTGATTTGTCTAAAAAACCCAGTAACTATATCCCTGTCTAGTAATTCCTTATTTTTACGCATTTCTTGCACCTTTGAGGCAACTTCATCATTTGTCGTAAACAGACCACCGTTGCAATTGCAATTGCCATTACAATAATAGCTGGTGTTCCTGCTCCTACCCATATAATAATGACTGGTCCGCAAGGCTACTTTGGGCAAACTATTTAATACTACCAAATATGGTTCTGATACTTTTGATAAAAAATCTGACCACCATAGAATAATGGCAATCATAATGCCTAATCCTGTACCCATCAAAAATCCTACTACTGTTTCATATACAGTAACACCAATATGTCTCATCAAGTCATTGGATCCCAAATTAGTAAAAGTTTCCCATATTCTACTGGGTTGGCTCATAATAAAACTATCTATTATTTTTTGATTGGCTAATATCTCCCATATAGCAAGAAATCCTACTAATATGGCAATTTGTGTTAGCCATACCATATATTGCTTATATCTTTTATTTCTTAAATATTCTCTTCTTTCTTTCGATATTAGTTGTTTATTCATCGACTCCCAGCTCCTTCCATAAAGTATTGAAATATTGGCTAAATGCAGGCTTTTCTCTGCAGTTAATTGGATTTCTATTTTCCATATCAAAATTAATTTTATGAAAATCTTTTACCGTTCCAGGTCTTGCATTTAGCACAACTACTCTATCTGACATGCTAATTGCTTCTGAAATATCATGTGTCACCATAATAGCTGTGATTCCTTCTCTTCGTAAAATATTATAAATATCATTGGTTACCATGATTCTAGTTTGGTAATCTAATGCTGAAAAGGCTTCATCTAATAGTAGGATTTTCGGTTTTACCGCTAATGTTCTAATAAGAGCTACTCTTTGTCTCATCCCTCCTGATAATTCACATGGATATTTATCTTTAAAATCATATAAATCATACTTTTTTAATAGGTCTTCTACATAGGCTTTTGCTTCTTTATTTTTGTTTCCTTTAATTTCTAATCCAAACATTGTATTACTTAATATGCTTCTCCATTCTAGCAAGCAATCTCTTTGTAGCATATATCCTATTTTTGGTGATATGCCCTCAACTTTTTCTCCCTCTATGTAGATTTCACCAGATGTCTTGTCTTCTAACCCTGCTATAATAGATAATAATGTGGATTTTCCACATCCACTTGGTCCTATGATACTAACAAATTCTCCTTTTTTGATTCTTAAATTGACGTTTTGAATAGCTAATACTTCTCCTTCTTTGTTTTGATATTTTTTGGTTACATTTTTCACTTCTAATATTTTTTCCATTATTTTCCTCCTTGTCATTTATCCTAATATATTTTATGTCAAATCAGCAAAATGAGTTCTTTCATTTTAGAACAAAAAGATATAATTAAAGTATATCCTTCAGTCTTTCAGTACATATTTTATTTCCCCCCTTTTTTCGTTAGAAATATTCTATTATAAGAGCTTTTCTTTCGAAAATAAAAAGTTCCTATAATCGAAAAAACAGACCCCTTCGGTCTGCTTTACTTTGTTTAACCTGCTACTGCTATCTCTTTCTTAATCTTTTCTAATTCTTCTTTTTCGATTTTAGTAGTTTGCAATATGATTTTTTCATCTAGGTTTATACTCATCATATTTTTAGCAATCTCCTTTTGACCTGCTTTTTTTCCTTGTTGTATATCTCTTCTACGTTCTTCCTTTAACTTCTGTATTAAATATTCCAGTCTATCCATATCTTTCTCACCTACCTTTCTTTCTATTTTTGCAAATAATTTTTGCTGTATTTCTTCCTCTAATACATTTTCTAATAAATAACTTATAATATTAACTAATTCCTCTAATATTTTTTTATTTTGGTTTGATTGAATTATAATCTCTAAATTTTCAACTAATTTATCACGACTCTCTGCTTTTTCAAGAAACGCAATATAACTAAACATGGAAGCCCTTTGCAATAAAATTTGTCTTGGAAGCTTATTAATATCAATAAAATTATATTCCAAATCTATTTTATATCTCTCAAATACATAATCACCAATCTGTTTTTCTCTAAAATTCTTTGGCAACTTCCATTTTTGAGTTCCTGTGTAAATAACAATGGGAACTACAATAGGATAACTTGTATTTTTACCCATTTTTTTATTTCTACTCCATTCTTGCATGATATCTAGACAGTAATTTAACATTCTATATGGCATATTATTATCTATAGTAGATTGGTGTTCAATTAAAAAAAATATATCTTGATTTTTTAATTTATATACTAAATCTGCTTCTTTTGATTTATATTTTTTAGTAATATAACTATTAGTATATCGAATTAAACCTTCCTCTTTTATCTTCTCTCTTGGCTTAATAAACTGATTAATAAATTGTGTTGCTTCTTTTCTATCTTGTAATATGCTTTTTATTAATTTATTATGTGAATATTTTTTCTCGACTTGATTTAAGTTATATTTCGCACTCTCTTCTGCTAATTGCATAACCGCATTTAATCTCAATGTATGAATACATTTTATATATTGTCCATAAGTAAATATCTTCAATATAATTCCTCCTATATTTCATCTTATTTTTATCGTTTAGTTAATCTTCGTTAGTAAGTAAAGTTGTTTTGATTTATTCTTCGATTGTTGTTTCTTTTATGGAAAGTTTATTGCTAATTTTGAATTAAATTTTGAATTAAATTCTTTAATTTGTTTCTTACTAGATTTAAAAACTATTCAATAATTAGTATTAAAACATCAAATGGGAAGAATTGCAAGCACTTCTACAAATCTTCCCATCTTTTGACATTATTTCTATATTTTCTACTTTTTATTTATCAAAATAACGACTGATTTCTTCTAATCCTTCAAAATTTTTTTGTCGATAAACATCATATACAACGATATTAACAGAATTAGCAAGATTTAAAGACCTTAATGTCGGTCTCATCGGAATTCGAATCGTTTTATCAATATATTTATGTAATAAATTCTCTGGCAACCCTTTTGTCTCCTTACCAAATAACAAAAATATGTCTTCCATATCTTTATAATTTGGCTCTGAATAAACCTGTTTTCCTTTGGTTGTAACAAAAAACATATTATTCTCCTCTGGTTTATATTTCTCTAAAAATCCCTCAAGTGATTGATGTTCTTCTATTTCCACCTTATCCCAATAATCCAATCCAGCCCTCTTCACAGCTCTATCTGATACATCAAATCCTAACGGATGTACCAAATGCAATTTAGCTCCTGTTGCCGCACAAGTTCTCGCTATATTTCCTGTATTTTGTGGTATTTCTGGTTCTACCATAACAACATGTATTTTCACTTCTATCCCTCTTCCATCTCAATACTTTCATCGTGGAGAGTTTGGAACATTTCTTAGTTCTTGAACACGAAGTTCCTTAGAAATAAGCTATGTAGGCACAAACTCGCCCTCTTCCTCAATCTGGCTATTACAAATTAAATTAGTTTAATCGATTCTGTCTTACGTATTCATACAATATAATACCCGTAGCAACAGAAACATTAAGACTTTCTGCCTTCCCAAGCATTGGTATTTTTATTTTTTCGTCGGCAAATTCTTGTATTTCTTTTTCTACGCCGTTTGCTTCATTTCCAATGATAACTACTTTTTTGTGATAATTAATATCATAAATTGTATTTTCTGTTTGCAAAGAAGATACTACTATTTTAAATTTATGTTTTTTAGTTTCTTTTAAAATTTGTTTTAAGTCCTCACATTCTATAATTTTTACTCTAAAGATAGCTCCCATTGTGGAACGCACTACTTTTGGATTATAAGTATCTGCTGTTCCTTTAGACACTAATATTTGTGTCAATCCAATACTATCAACCGTTCTCAATATCGTTCCTAAATTTCCTGGATCTTGTACATCATCTAATGCTATAATAATATCTTGTGTATAATCAATCTCTATATTAGTATCTGTTTTCTCAACAATTGCCAAAATTCCTTGTGGGGTCTGTACCTCTGACACATACTTAAAAATATTCTGTGTTACATAAACGCATTCATATTTAGCAATTTCATACATTATATCTTTTGGAATCACTTCATTTCTCTCACAATCATCACACAGAACAATTTGTTTGATAGGTGCTTTTTCTCGTATTGCCTCTACTACTAGGTTAATTCCCTCTATTACATATTCATTACTCATATTTCGGTATTTTTTATCTTTGAGTTTTTTTATATGTTTAATAAACTCATTATCTTTACTTGTTATTTTCTGCATACGCTTCTCCTTATTAATAAATGGTTAAAATGTGCCTGTCCTAGAGTGGCGACTTTGTGCCTGTCCCAAACTCGCCACATCTCGCTACATCTAAAAATTCTGTTACATCATTTAGAATTTGTCTTTCGTTATCTGTTCCTATTTCTAGGGTTATCATAGGTTTGATGCCTGCTGAAAATTTGATTTTGTTGCCATATTTTTTTACGATTTCGGTGATGTCTAGTTCAAATTGGTTTGGTTCAAATGTGAATACAGTTGCTGTTTTTTTGCCTGCATTTTTACTGGCTATTTTACTGATTTTTAATTGTTTTGCTAAATATTTAATTCTGCTAATTGCAATTAGGTTTTCTACTTCAGTTGGCATGTTTCCAAAACGATCAATAATTTCGTCAATGACATTTTGTATATTTTCTTCATTTTGACAAAGTGCAATGTTTTGGTAGATTTCTATTTTTTGATTAGCATCTGCTATGTATTCATCTGGTATATAACTTGTTACATTTAAGTCAATTTGAAGTTCTACTTCTGGCTCAACTTGAATTCCTTTCATTTCTTTTACGACTTCATCTAATAAATGGCAATAGGTGTCATATCCTACTTGCTCTAAATGTCCTGATTGAATTTCTCCGAAGTAGACTTCCAGCACCTCTAATTTCTAAGTCTCTCATGGCAATTTTGAATCCTGAACCAAATTCCGTAAATTCTTTAATGGCTTTTAACCTTTTATCTGCTACCTCTGTTAATAGTTTGTCTTTTTTATAAGTAATATAGGCATAAGCCTGTCTTTCTGCTCTTCCTACTCTTCCTCGTATTTGATATAATTGCGCTAGCCCCATTCTGTCTGCATTTTCAACGATAATGGTGTTGGCATTTGGTATGTCAATTCCCGATTCTAGTATCGTTGTACATACTAATACATTGGACTTACCTTCTATAAATTCCCTCATAATTTCTTCGATTTTAGTTCCAGTCATCTTTCCATGAGCATAAACGACATTTGCTTCTGGTACTAATCTTGCTATATCATCTGCTTTTTTCTGAATTCCTTCTACATTGTTGAATAGATAAAATATTTGACCATTTCTTTCTAATTCTTTGGTAATTGCTTCTTTGATGACTTCTTCGTCATATTCTAGTACATAGGTTTGAACAGGTCTCCTATTGTGTGGTGGTTCATAAATGACTGACATGTCTCGAATTCCTACAATTGACATATGCATCGTTCTTGGAATTGGTGTTGCAGTCATGGTTAAAACATCAACATTTGTTTTCAATTGCTTGATTTTTTCCTTATCTTTTACACCAAAGCGATGCTCTTCATCAATAATTAATAGTCCTAAATCTTTAAATTCGATATCTTTGCTCAGAATTCTGTGGGTTCCGAATTACAACATCGACTTCACCTAATTTCAGTTTTTTAACTACTTCATCTTGATATTTTTTGCTTTTAAATCGATTTAGAATTTCTACTTTGATAGGAAAATCTTTCATTCTTTCTTTGAATTCTTGGTATTGCTGTTCTGCCAATACCGTAGTTGGTGCTAGGTAAGCAACTTGTTTGTGATCCATAACGGCTTTAAAGGTAGCCCTTAGAGCTACTTCCGTTTTTCCATATCCTACATCACCACATAGCAATCGGTCCATTGGTTTTGTCATTTCCATATCTTTTTTTACTTCTTGGATACAACGTAATTGGTCATCCGTTTCTTGATAAGGAAATTTTGCTTCAAATTCAGTTTGCCAAGGAGAATCTTGACTAAAACTAAATCCTTGTGCTTTTTCCCTTCTCGCATATAATTCAATAAGTTCTTTTGCTACTTCACGCAAATTATTTTTTACTTTTGTTTTTGTATTTTCCCATTCTTTGCTTCCCAAACGATTGATTTTAGGCTGAATGGAATCTCCTCCAATATATTTTCGAATAGAATCTAAGTCATTGGTTGGTATATAAAGGATATCATCATCTTTATACTTTATTTTGATGTAATCTTTTATGGTTCCATCTGCTTTAATGGTATTGACGCCAATGTAGATACCAATTCCATATCTTCTGTGAACTACGTAATCTCCTACTTTTAAGTCTGCAAATACTACTTTTTCTCCTTCTTTAAAATCATTATTTACAATTCTTTTTCTTCTTTTCTCTCCATCAATCAGATTATCAGCAACTATTACTAATTCTTTTAAATCATAAGCTTCCAATCCTGCTGATAAACTTCCAATGGTAATGGTTACAATGGATTCGTTTGCTTTTACAATAATGGTTTGGTTCAATTTTTCTTCTATTTTATTGATGATTTCTTTTTCATTTAATAAAGTTTGTAGCTTTTTTGCTTTTTCTTTTGTCGATACTAACATATAAACTTTTTTCTTTTCATTGATTGCTTTTTGTAAATCTTCTATCAAATTTTCTAACTCGCTTTTGTAGTAATTTACTTCTCTATATGAAAATTTATATTTTTCAGTTACTAATTTATTTTCGATATCTTGTTTTTCAACATAAACAATTTGTTTGTTTGCTAACTTTTCTTCTATGTTTTCATAGGTTAATAAATTGGCAATCACATTTGGTATGATTTTTTCTTTTTCTACGAGAGCTTTTGTCAAATTATTGTTATCAATGGCAATGTTAGTTGCTCTTTGTTTTATTTTTCCAATTTCGTCTAAAAATATACAATAATGAGCAGATAAATAGTCTAGAATCGTTTCTTGTTTTTCATAAAAACAATCAAAATATTTATCAATTTTGCTGATATAATTTCCTGCTTTGATTTGCTCAATATCTTCTTCTATGATTTCTCTTTGTTTCTGATTGCTAGCCGTTTCTTTTATTTTTTGACAAATCTTTTCAATGGAATTTTCTAAAATGTATTCATGTGCTGGATAGATGGTAGCTTTTTCTAGTGTATGGATTGACCTTTGGCTTGTGATATGAAAGTTTCGAATAGAATCTACCTCATCTCCCCAAAATTCAATTCTAACACCTGTTGTTTCATCGGTAGCGATATCAACAATTCCTCCACGGATACTAAATTGTCCTCTTCCTTCAATTAAATCACATCTTGCATATCCTAACTTGACTAATTTTTGCTTGATTTCTTCTAAAGAATACGTTTCTCCTATTTTAAAATTTAGTTCATTGGCATATAAAACTGTTTTGGTTGGCAATTTTTGAAGACTTGCTTCTATGGTAGTTACTACAATTAAATTTTTCCTAAATTTTATCTGATTTAAAGCTTCAATTCTCTGGTATGGGAGCTCTTTGCTTTCTGCCACATAATCATAGGTTACGATTTCTTTTTTAGGAAATAATACAACATTGTCTGTAAAATATTGAATGTCTTGATATAGCTTCTTTGCTTGGATTTCATTATAGGTAATAATGCAAATTGGCTTTTTCCCGAATTCGTGAAGAGCTGTTCCGATGTGTATCATTCCCACGTCAGTTAAGCCCGATATGGCTATCGGACTTGTTTTGTTTTCGATTTGTTTTAGTAAATCAATGAATTTCTCTGATTTACCTAGTTCTCCTAAAATGGTGTTCATTTTTTTCTCCTAGTAAATCTTGATTGCCAAAAGGATTCTTCCCTTTTGGCAATTGTATTATACTATATTTCATCCAGAAAGAAAAGCGTTATTTTGGCATTTTTTTAAAATTTGATTTTTATGTTAATTTATGATATAATTGGATTGTAGTTTAAAACTTTGCAAAAAGTCCTCTATCATAGGATATAGGCAGAAAGGAACAGTTATGCAACCAATTAAAATTACAGTTACTAATACTCCTTTAGAGTGTCGCCAATGTAAAGGCAAATGCTGGGTACCAGACAATCAGAGCAAAACGCAACAAAATGCTTTGAATTATTTTGGGTATATTCCCAACAATTGCATAAATGATTCAAATGGCAGGACTCATTGTCCAGTAGCTTTGAGAAATCTGTGAGCATGGAAACCGTTCACATTTAAACTGTTCAGGAGGATATTGATTTTTTCGATATCCTCTTTTTCTTACATTTTTACAACTAATTTATCAAACTTAGCATGAATATAACTCTTCAACTTTGTCATAAACTCCTCTGGCTGAATCTCCTTCTTAGCCACCAAATCTAAGCCCTTTTCCCAACTAGCAGTAAGCTTTGGATTCAGCATATCTGGCATAGAGTGGTACACAATATCATAAATTCTTTCTCCTTTTTCTGTTGGTGTAATAATTTGTGTTTTGCTATTTATGTCAATATATCGAATTTTCTCTAGCTTTTTCATAATTTCAGCTCTTGTTGCACTCGTTCCAATCCCTGCTCCTTTGATTTGTTCTCTCAATTCTTCCTCTTCAATTAGTTTTCCTGCATTTTCCATTGCTAAAATAATAGAACCTGAATTGTATCTCGTTGGTGGTGAAGTTTCTGCATCTTTTATTTCAAAGTTTTTAACTTCAATATTTTGGTCTTTTTTTAAATTTTTTAAAATTTCCAAGTTACTGTTATCCTGTTTTATATCTTCTGCTTTTTTATTTTCTGTTTCTTCTGTGCCGTTGTCCACATTTTTTGCATCTTCTGTGGGTTTTTTGTCTCCTTTTTCAGTCGGTTTTAAAATTTCTAGAAATCCTTGTTTTACACATACTTTTCCACTACAATGAAAAGTCTCATTTTCAATAGCAACCGTTACTTGTATTTTACTATATTCAGCTGGTGGATAGAAAATAGCTAGAAATCTTTTTACAATAACCTTATACACTTGTTTTTGCAAATCTGGCAATTGATTGTAATTTTCATATCCTTGTCCAGTTGGTGTAATTGCATAGTGGTCGGTAATTTTGCTATCATTGACATATTTCGTTTTCATCAAATCAGAAGAATACTTCTCATCTACCATTTTTTTAATATAACCTTGTATTTCTTCGTCCTTAAAACCTCTCGCTATGCCATTTAGATTTTTCGATATTTCTTTAGCGACTGCCTTTGAAAGTACTCTTGCATCTGTTCTTGGATAAGTTACCAGTTTTTTTTCATATAGATTTTGTATGATTTCTAATGTTTGGTCTGGTTTGATTTTAAATCTTTTGGTACATTCATTTTGAATCTCTGCTAAATTAAATAAAAGCGGAGCATTTTCCTTTTGCTTGGATTTTTTTAGTTCTGTTATGGTTGCTTGTTTTCCTGTTAAACTGGCAATGAAATCTTTGGCATCTTGTTCTTTTTTAAATCCTGTCTCATTATATAACTTTGTGGATTCATACATTTCTGATTTTTCATTTACTTTCCATTCTGCTTTAAAAGAGGCTTTGTCATCTCCAAACTCTCCCAAAATTTTATAATATTTTGTCTTGACAAAATCTCTGATTTCTCTTTCTCTTCCTACTATCATTCCTAATACACATGTCATTACTCTACCTACTGATATAGAAACTTTATCCTCATGGATACTTTTCGCCAATTGTCTTCCATAAATAATGGATAATAATCTTGAAAAATTAATGCCAATCAAATAATCTTCTTTCGCCCTTAAATAAGCACTATCTGATAAGCTATCATATTCAGACAAATCTTTGGCTTCTCGAATTCCTCTTGTGATTTCTTCCTCTGTTTGGGAGTCAATCCAAACTCTTTTCATTTTTGCATTTGGATTTGGTTTTGCCATCATAAATACTAATCTTTGTATGTACTCTCCTTCACGCCCAGAATCCCCAGCATTATAGATTTCTTCAATATCTTCTCTTTGCATTAATTCTTTTACGATATTAAATTGATTTTGCACCGCTGGAATAATCTCATATTTCCAATCCTCTGGAATAAAAGGAAGTGTCTCTAATCGCCACAACTTTAATTTTTCATCGTATTTATCTGGATAACTCATCGTTACTAAATGCCCTACACACCATGTAATAATCCAGTTCTCTGATTCTAGGTATCCATTTTTTCGATTCGTGGTTATTTTTAGTGCCTTTGCAAATTCCATAGCTACTGATGGTTTCTCTGTTATCAATAATTTTTTACCCAATTTTACTACAAATCCCTTCTTTTTTTATTACTTTATTTTTTGCAAAGTTTATTATATTTTTTATGAAGTGACAATTCGGGGAGGGCCAACAAGTTACAGTCTGTTATACTATTACAGACTGTTCGAAGTTGGGAGTCACAAATAAAAAATATAATAAACTTTGCTAATAAATATTATCCACAATATATTCATTCACTATTTTCTTAACCTTCATCATTTGGTCTTTCGTCTCTGGTATCTGGTAGTGAAACTTATCAATCATCTTACTAACATAATCATTTTTCTTCAAAACTATAAGACTATAAGAAAAATTAACATCAAAAACATAAGAAGCAAATCGTAAAATTTGGTCTGTTTCACTAATTTTATTTCTACCATCTGCTAATCTCTTTTGATATATGTCTTCTAGCATTTTTTCAGATAATCTTCCTTCTTCCACTTGTTTCATTCTTTCTGGTTTTTCCCAATAAATGACTGCTCCTTCATAGATAAGGTCTAATTTATCTGCATCTCTTATAATTTTGCAAAACAGTTCCTTCTCTTGTGATAATCCCTCTGATAATTGATACTTATTATGCTCATAGACAGCTGTATAAATAATATCGTCATAAGTATCTTCTTCTATATATTTTCTAATATAATTATCTTTTTTTAAAACCTCTACTCCTGCTTCTCCATGGTCAAATTTTTCTTTTTTATCTTTGTCTAATATTTTATATTGTTCAAATCTCCCTATATCATGAAGTAACCCAATTAATTCTGCTAATTGAATTTGCTCCTCTGTTAATTTCAAATTAGTTGCTAACTTCTTACAATTTTCTGCTACTCTTATAATGTGTCCTACCTTCATCTGTGCTCTTGGATTGTCTATTTGTAATTCGTTAACATGATTTATTAACTCTTTTTTGGCATTTTCAATATCTATCATAATCCCACCTCGCTTCGCATTGTATCATTTTTGTAATTTAAATTCAATAATATTTAAACTCAAAATAAAAAATTAGAATATTTAGATTAAACGTCATATTTTACTTGAATCCCTAAGGATTTTGTTATATAATAGACAAAGTTAGATAGAAACGAAATAACAAATTCCAAATAACAAAATTAGAACAATAGTGGGCTGATTAATATTTTATAAAATTTAATAGGTAGAGTTCAGCCCACGTTTAATTGTTCGTCCGCGAAAATTGTAAAGCAATTTTCTGTGAAATGCTTTCTATTATAGGAAGTTCGGAGAACTTTTCTATAATAGAAAAAATGAAAGGGGTTTCAATTTATGGAATACAAATTTAATGAAATCGAACAAAAATGGCAAAATTACTGGGACGAAAAAAGAACCTTTTTTACAGATGTATGGGACTTCTCAAAACCAAAATTTTATGCATTAGACATGTTCCCTTATCCATCTGGTCAAGGTCTACATGTAGGACACCCAGAAGGATACACAGCAACCGATATTATGTCTAGAATGAAGAGAATGCAAGGATATAATGTTTTACATCCAATGGGTTGGGATGCTTTTGGCTTACCAGCAGAGCAATATGCTATTAAGACGGGAAATCATCCAGCTGGTTTTACCGCTAACAATATTGCAACCTTTAAAAGGCAATTAAAAATGCTTGGACTTTCTTTTGATTGGGATAAAGAAATTTCCACTTGCGACCCAGATTATTATAAATGGACACAGTGGATTTTTAAACAATTATATCAAGATGGATTAGCTAAATTAGTGGAAATGCCTGTTAACTGGTGTGAAGAATTAGGTTGTGTTTTATCCAATGATGAAGTAATTAATGGCAAAAGTGAAAGAGGTAGCTTCCCTGTTGTTCGTAAGAATATGAAACAATGGGTTTTAGACATTCCTCAATATGCTGATATTTTATTAGATGGACTAGATGAAATTGATTGGCCTGAATCTACCAAAGAAATTCAAAGAAATTGGATTGGTCGTAGTGAAGGTGCTGAAGTTATTTTTAAAGTAGCCAATAATAATTTAGAATTTACCATTTTTACAACGAGACCAGATACTTTATTTGGTGCTACTTATTGCGTATTAGCACCAGAATTGGAGTTAGTAAATCAAATCATAACAGAAGAACAACAACAATCTGTTAATGAATATAAAAAACTAACTGCTAGTAAATCTGATTTGGAAAGAACCGAATTAAATAAAGACAAAACTGGGGTATTTACAGGTGCCTATGCCATTAATCCAGTCAATGGAAAAAAAATTCCTATTTGGATTTCCGATTATGTTTTAGCGACTTATGGTACAGGATGTATTATGGCTGTTCCTGCCCATGACCAAAGAGATTATGAATTTGCTACTAAATTTGATATTGACATTATCCCCGTTTTACAAGGTGGCGATATTTCAAAAGAAGCTTTTACGGAAGATGGACCTCACATCAATTCTAGTTTCCTAGATGGTTTAGGAAAAGAAGAGTCGATTCATAAAATGATTGCTTGGTTAGAAGAAAACAAAATTGGTACAAAAAAAGTAAATTATAAACTCCGTGAATGGATTTTTGCAAGACAACGTTATTGGGGTGAACCAATTCCAATTGTGTATGTAGATGATGAAATGAAGGCATTAGCAGATAGTGATTTACCTTTAGTTTTACCTAAATTAGAAGACTATGCTCCATCAAAAGCTGGTGCTTCTCCTTTAGATAAAGCAACTGATTGGGTGAATACTGAATTTAATCATAAACCTGCTAAACGTGAAACAAGTACCATGCCAGGAGCTGCTGGTTCCAGTTGGTATTTCTTAAGATATATCGACCCTAAAAATCAAGATGAATTAGCTAATAAAAAATTACTAGAATATTGGTTACCTGTTGATTTATATGTTGGCGGTCCAGAACATGCTGTTGGACATTTATTATATTCTAGATTCTGGAATCAATATTTGTACAATAAAGGGGTAGTTCCTGTCAAAGAACCATTTGCTAAACTTCGTCATCAAGGTATGATTTTAGGTACCAATGGCGAAAAAATGAGTAAATCCAAAGGAAATGTTATTAATCCTGATGATATGATAAAACAATATGGTGCCGATAGCTTGAGAGTTTATGAAATGTTTATGGGACCAATTGATGCTGCCAAGCCATGGGATCCAAATGGAATTGATGGATCTAAGAAATTCTTAGATAGAGTGTGGAGATTGTATACGGAATCTGAAAAAATAAAAGATGAAGTAAATCCAAATCTTGAAAGAGTTTATCACTATACCGTAAAAAAGGTAACAAATGATTATGAAACGATGAATTTCAATACAGCTATTTCGCAAATGATGATTTTTATTAACACGGTTAATAAAGAAGAAGTCTTCCCTCTTACTTATGCAGAAGGATTTTTGAAATTATTAAATCCTATTGCACCTCATATCACAGAAGAATTGTGGAATATTTTAGGGCATACTGCTACTATTACTTACGAAAAATGGCCTGAGTATGATGAAGAAAAAACAATTGCCAATGAAATAACATTACCAATTCAATTTAATGGTAAATTAAAAGCAACAATTCAAATTATTCCTGATGAAAGTGATGAAGTTGTGAAACAAAAAGTGCACGAAACAATTGATTCTAAATTAGAGGGTAAAAGGATTATAAAAGAAATTTATGTAAAAAATAAGATTTATAATATAGTTGTAAAATAATTTATTTAGCCTATTAGGACTGTGTTTTTATCTAAGTTCTAATAGGCTTTTATAAACCTTGAACTTTATTTGTTAAATAATCAATTTCTATATCATGATTTTCTAGTTTTTTCTCGCAAAAGCTGATTTTTTCTTCTTGTGTTTCTATCTTTTCTGTATTTACTGCAAAAGCATCAAATACTGCCCTTAATTTGTCTGCATGCTCGTGCTCAATGACAGCTACACTTCTGCTGATATTTCTTATATCTTGTTGCATTTCTGGTATCTTTGCTACTTCTTTCTGCATTTGTGCTATGTCTTTCTGCATTTCTGGTATCTTTGCTATGTCTTTCTGCATTTCTGGTATCTTTGCTATCTCTTTCTGCATTTCTGGTATCTTTGCTACTTGTTCCTGGATAATATCTATTTTTACATTAATATTTTCGATAGCCGCCAAGATTTCATTTTTTGCATACTCCTGCATAAAACTTCCTCCTTTCCTATTTTTTTACAACTAATTGTGTTATTATTATACCTAGCTAGAACTAATATGTCAAGAAAAATCTATAGACAATTTTCGACTTTTACTTCCTTGCATCTTCTTTTTTTATTACTTTCTGTCATAAAACTGTAAATAACATTTAATATTCCTGAAACACATTTCCTCTATTTTTATAGTATAATAGGCTTAGATTGTACTAAGGAGAATATCTATGAGTGTAGAAACAGATTTAAAAAAAGACGGAATTGAAGTAATAGAAACATTAAATACTCTAAAAATCAATTCAATTGCACGAAATATATCACAAAAAATTTGTGCAACATTTCCTGAATATGGTTTTAATCAAAATGAGTTATTTATCCGATTATCTCGATTAAATATGTATCGAGCAAAAATGCCAGAAGGAATGGCAGAAGCAAATTATTTTTACAAAAATACCTCTATTTATTTTAATTCACACATTGCAGATGAAGACTTAGAAGAATTTGCTGTTCATGAATGTATTCATTACATTCAAGAGGTAAAAGATAAAAGAAATTACCTGATAAGAATGGGACTTTGTGATTATACAGAATTTAAAGTATATGGACTAGGCATAAATGAAGCTTCTGTTCAATTAATAGCTTCTAAAATCAACTCCATTCCAAAAGACTATGTAAAATATTTCGGTATTAGTTTTGAAACGACTAGTCCTTCTTATTATCCTTTAGAATGTTGTTTGGTCAATCAATTAGCTTATATTACTAGTGAAGATGTTTTGTTTGAAAGTACCTTAAAAAGCAATGATAACTTTAAAAAAGTATTTTCTGAATTAACCTCTCCAAAAGTTTTTATGGCTGTTCAAAATGCTATTGATGATATCCTTTATCATGAAGAAGATATTATCAAAATGAATAATAAAATTGCTCAAATTGAGGATAGAAATAAAAAAGTAGATGGAATGATTAAAAAGATAGATGAATTAAAAAATGAAATTACTTTAATTTTTATGAGAACACAAAATCTCATCATTTCTAGTTATTTTGATACTGCTTTTGATAGAATTATAGATTTAGAAGGTATTGAAGCATATAGAAAAAAATTATATACCTTCAGAGATTTTATTGGATTTACAGATGGATATACCTTTTTTAATGATTATTATGTTGCAAAAATGGAAAAACTAGAACACAAATATAACTTATTAGAGAATGGACAGTTTGAGACAGCTCTTAAAGTTGTTACAAAAAAAGAAAATATATTTATTCGTGTTATTAAAACATTGAAAAAACTTATCTTCGGTGCACCTACCGAAGAAGAAAATATGCCATATTAAAAAGTTTATTCTATTTTCTTATATTGTAGGAAAGTTCTACACAACATACTTTATCTGTAATTTCTAAAGCTCAACAGCTAAAAAATCCTAGTAGGAGAACTCTCTTTACAAAATAAATATGGGAATTTATAGAATTTCTTTGCGGTTGCTATCGCTTAGAAATTCTTAAATTTGTTTTTATGAAGTAACAATTCGTTGAGAGTTACTTTAAAAAATAGAATAAACTCTTTTCTTTATATTAAATCCTTTCACTTATATTTCTTGCTGCTTCTCTTCCAGAATGTGCTGCCCAAGCCACCGTTGCTTTTACGCCAGCTAAGTCTCCACCAGCATATATTTTAGAATTCGAAGTTTGATAATTCTCGTTTATTTCAATATTTCCCCACTTATTTGTTCCTAATCCTAATTCTTTGACATATGGTTCTACTTGCGAACCAAGTGCCATTACAACATTGTCTATCTTGATTGTATAATTACTATCTTCCACATTGACAGGAACTAATCTAGCATCATTTTCTTTTTGTACTAATTTTGTTTTAATTAACTCAAGTTCTTCTACTTTATCTTTCCCTATGATTCTTACAATATTATTTTGGAATAAAAACTCAATTCCTTCTTTTACGGCTTCTTCTACTTCTTTATCTTCTGCTGGCATCTGTTCTCTAGCTCTTCTATAAATAACTTTTACTTCTTTAGCACCTAATTTTTTAATTGTCCTAGCACAATCCATTGCTACATTTCCGCCACCAACTATAGCTACTGTTTTGCCTTTGTAATCCGGATGTTGATTGTATTCTAAAAGTTCATTTCCGCCAAATACACCTTCTAAACTTTCACCTTCTACTCCCATTTTAGAAGATTGATTCGCACCAAAACTTAAAAAAATAGCATCATATTGATTTTCTAAATCTTTGAAAAAAAGATTCTTCCCTAATTGTTGATTATATTTTACTTCAATTCCTAATTGCAAAATTTTATCTACTGATTTCTGTACAATTTCTTTTGGTAATCTAAATTCAGGGATGCCATGCACTAATAATCCACCTAAATAGTCGTATTTTTCATATATAGTTACATGTATTCCTTTTTTTGCTAAAAAAGCACTTGCCGTTAATCCAGCTGGCCCTCCTCCGATAACTGCTACTTTTTTATTGTTTTTATTCTTGTTAATTTCCTCTTTATAACAGTTTCGTAAACTTTCTTTATCTTCTATTACCGTATCAAAGATGAAAGCTTCTAAATCTCCTATCGAAACTGCCTCTCCTTTGATACCTCTTACACAAGAACCTTGACATTGCTTTTGATGGGGACATATTCTTCCACAAATACCTGGTAAGACTGTTGTCTCCGATAATATCTCATATGCCTTTTTGTAATCACCTTGTTTGATTTGCTCTATAAATTGGGGAATATGATTTCCCAATGGGCAACCTTTTATAGAACATGGCTTTGCTTTGCAATTTAAACAATAATTAGATTTTTCGTTTATTTCTTCCATTTTTAATACATTCCTTCCGAAATTATATAAATTTAGTTTTTGATTTATCTGCATTTTATTATAGATATTTCTGTCTGTCAATTTATTTGACTCCTTTGTGCAATAAGTTTATATAAAGGTTATTTTGTTTTTTATTTGTAACTCCCAACTACATAACAGACTGTAAACCAAATTTTTTATAAAAATTTAGTAACAGTTATAATTTGTTGGTCCCCCTGAATTGTTACTTCATAAAAAATAAAATAACCTTTTTTAAAAAATCATTAAATTATTAACATTTATCTAATACTAATTTTAAATCATGAATAAAATCAATTTTTTTCGTTTCATCACGAAGCAAGGCAGCAGGATGCCAAGTTGGCATATAGTGAATTCCCTTCTTTTCAATCCATTTCCCTCGAGAAGCTGTTATTCCATACTCTTTCCCTAAAATGTTTTTAAGTGCCACACTTCCGAAGTAACACAATAATATCAGGTTGTACCAAAATAACCTGATTTCTCAAATAATTCATACAAGCAAAAGCCTCATCTTCCTCTGGATTTCGGTTAGCTGGTGGTCTACATTTCACAATATTAGCAATATACACCTCTTCCCTTTTAATACCAACCGTTTGAAAAGCCATATCCATTAATTTTCCAGCTCTTCCCACAAATGGTTCACCGAGTCTATCCTCATCTGCACCTGGTCCTTCTCCGATAAACATAATCTTTGCTTTTCTATTTCCTACTCCAAAAACAATATTTTGCCTTGTTTTACACAACTTACACCTATTACAATCAACAATTGATTCTTCTAATTCTTCCCACGTTTCAAACATATGGTTACTTTGTGCCTGTCCCAAACTCGCCACTTCTCCTTTTCTCCTTTTCTATTTTACACATTGTTCTATTAATTTTATTTTTCTGCTTTGGTTAGTGTCTATTCTAGCTTTTGTTCCAATTGGTATAACGGTTTTGGTTTCGATGTGCCCAAAATTGTTGGATTTGATGATTGGAAATTGATATTTTTCTTCTAATATATCTAATACAATTTGTTCTAATGTGATATTGCTTTCATGTTGATAATTGCCAATCCATAATCCTTTTATTTTTTCAAATACTCCATTTTGTTTCATATGTGCTAGAGTATGACTTGCCATAGCAGGTTCTGTTTCAAATCCCAGTTCTTCTATAAATAATATTTTATCTTGAAAATCGACTTGGTATTTGCCACTTACTAAACTATGCACCATAGTAAGATTTCCGCCTATAAGTTTTCCTTCTACTTGTCCTTCTTGGATTGTTTTATATTCTTCGTTTTCTCTTCCTAATTCTAAACTTCCTTCTACGAACCTTTTTATTGCTTCTTGATAACTATAATCTGTTTCATCTGTTGCAATGGTTTTAAAGTTCGTTCCACTAAAAGTGACTAATCCTGTTTTTGCCTGAATTACATTAGTGATAGAAGTAATATCACTATAGCCACATATGATTTTAGGATTTTGTTTGATTACTTCATAATCTAAAAATCCAAATGTAGTATTAGAGTTGTTTCCTCCTTTGGCACACCATATCATCTTTACTTCTTTATCTCGAAACATTTCATTGATATCTTCTGCTTTTTCCTTAGCTGTACTGCTATAACCATTTGTATTAGAAAATATATGATTAGAAAATTTCACTTTAAAGCCACTTTTTTCAACTATCTGTTTGGCTTGTTCTAACTCTTCTATATTATGCCCTATAATTGGATTTGACGGTGCTACCACTCCAATCGTATCACCTAGTTTTAATCTATTAGGAATCACTCTTACTCACTCTCCTTTTTTTGAGACAAGTGGCACAGGTCCATTTTATCTCATTGCTCATCATATTTAGTTTCTTCTTTTGAATATTGTTCTGGTTTTAGCCCTACACGACTACTCATATATTTTTCTGTTAGTATAAAAGCTATTGTAAAAATAACACCGATAATAATCATACAGTAAGCTGTTGTCATTTTATCTAATAAGAAGGAAGCAAATAATCCTCCTATTACTCTAATTATGCCACAAAATAGATTGTTAGCAGCAAATATTTTAGTATCTATTTCTTTATTTGTAAAATTTCTTAAATATCTATCAATAATGGTATAATACATTCCATTTGCAAATCTGAAAATTATGTTTGTTATAATTATAATTCCTATTAATAGGATATATTCTTCTCCCTTCAATCCACAAATTCCTGCTATCATTGTACTAATTGATAATATTATAGCAACAGTAATCAAATATTTATTTCTTAATTTCTTGTGAAATAGTTCTTGCTTTTTGGAAGCAAAGGAGCTAATATAATTTCCTAAAGCTGTTACAATTCCAATTATTACAGAAGATATGTTTAGTTGTTCTAATAGACTAACATGATAATTGCCCAAAATTGATAGCAAAGAAACAATTAGTGAAGCACACAATATTAATGCTTTTAATCTTTCTGACTTTAGAACATAAATAAATCCTTCTTTTATCTCTTTTAATTGCTCCACTCCTAACATTTTGTTAGCACTCTTTTTCTTTTTTTGAATTGGCTCAATCAATCCTATTGATAAAATAACTACGATAATTAGAATAGCTAATGAACATATGACTGGTAAATAGCCATTTATAGTAAATAGATAACCTGCCATTACTATTGATATGGCATTAAATAAATAATACCCTGCTGCCCCTTTTGCACTTATTTTCGAATATATTTTACTTTTATATCTAGAAGGTGGTATAGATTCATTTAGTAAACTTGGCTCAGCAATATTTTTAATAGAAAATGCTATTGCTGATATGAATTCTGCAAATACTAAATCAAATAAGTTTCGACTTAACATCACAATTACCATATAAAAACAGTTTAAAATATTTCCTAAAATAATACTATTTCTTCTTCCCAAAAACTCTATAATGATATTAGATGGAATTTGCATGATAATGCTGAAAAAGGCATAAAATGTACTTTTTAGCACGACATCTGCTGCACTAATTCCCTTTATCTGCGTTAAAAATAAAAAGTCAATGGTATAAAAGAATAGATAATCCCATGCTAACTTTTTATAAGTTGGAAAAATTCTCATATTCACTTTTCGCATTTTTTGTGTTTCTTCTTTTGTACTCATAATACTCCCTTTCTAAGATAAAATAGTCTTTTTGCTATTAGAACAGACCTTTTGGGTAAAAATAATCAATCTAGCCAATCTCATTTTAATTCAATTAATGCGGTATTTAGTCCATATCCTTGTTTTTCCACTCGATAGGAATGTACGAAATCTGAATGGCATACACTACAAATTTTACTATCTATAATATTTTCTGGTCTTAGTCCTTCTTTTTGTAGAATAATTTGATTAATTTTTACTGTATCAATGTTCCATTTTCGATTTGGAATCGTTTCTTTTATGATTTCATCTATGGTATCAATATCTTGAAACTCTTTTTCAAAACTTTCTTTTACTTCTTTTTCCACTTCGAAATGGCATTTTCGAATGCTTGGGCAAATACAACATAGAATATCCTTTGGATTGCAATTAAATTGCATCTTCATCTTTTTTATCGTCTCGACAGAAATTCTCTGTAAGGTCCCTCTCCAACCCGAATGTGTATTAGCGATTACTTTTTTTACAGGATCAAAAAATAACAATAAAATACAATCTGCATTGGTTGTTGCTAATAGGATATGTTTTTGGTTTGTGATTAATCCATCTGTTTTATTATATTGTTCTAAGTTAAAATCTGGCTCATTGAAATTGACTTTTTCCTTTACTACTTTCACTTGATTAGTATGCTCTTGATTGGTTTTCACCAAATGCTCTGGTTTGCTATCTATTGCTTGGCATAAATTTTTGTAATCTTGTAGTGCTTTTTCATAATCTTCTTCCGCTAATTTCTCCTTACTTGCTTTTGCTGTTCGATAATTTTTGTCAATTCCTAAACTATAGGCATGATTGATAATATCTTCGTATTTTAATAATTTTCTGAATTGTAAATATTCCACACCCTCTTTTTGAATGTGTATTACATTTTCATTTGATAAATTCACCATTCATTCCTCCTTAACATGATTTCCTTCATTTTGTCATATTTTGTCTCTTCCTTTGAATATTCTTCTGGTTGTAAGCCAACTCTACTTTTCATAAACTTGCTTACTAGTATCATTAATATAGAAAATATAAGACCAACGATTATCATACAATAAGCTGTTTCCATTCTATCTAGCAAGAACGCTCCTAAAAAACCTGCTACCGCACCAACAATTCCCTTTAAAAAATTATTTGCTGTAAAAATTTTTGTATCAATCTCTTCATTTGTAAAATTACTTAGGTATTTTTCTATCAAAGGGTCATACATGGCTGAAAAAATATATTTCACAACATAAAACACAACAACTACACATATAACGATTGGATATTGTTTTGTTATCACTCCTGCTATTCCTGCCAAAATGCAAGTTCCTATGATTGAGAATGCTAGAACAGAAAGTGATTTGTTTCGTAATTTGTTATGAAATTTTTCTTGTTTCTTAACAGCCATTCCTCCCATAACTCTTAGTATTGCAAATAAAATTCCTAAATAGCTAGCTGAAATTTCCAAATCTTCTAACATACTAATTTCATAATTAGATAATATACCAAATATTCCTGTCATAACAGCTGAATATAATAAGAGACTTTTTACTCTTTCTGACTGTAGTACGAATTTAAAAGCTTCACCAATCTCTTTTAACTGTCCTACACTTTCCACTTTCTCTTTCTTTGTTCTCCTAACTGGTTCTATAAATAATGTTGACAGGAAAGTGACAATTATTAAAGTAGCTAGTGATAAAAGAATTGGAATATAGGGATTTATTTCATATAAAATTCCCGCTATAATGGTAGAAATTGCATTAATGATATAATATCTAGACATTCCTTTTTCATTTATTTTGGCAAATATCTTACTTTTTAACTTAGTTGGTGGTATTGATTTCATTCAACAAGCTTGGCTCTGCACTTTCTTTAATAGCAAAAGAAATGGCACATATCATTTCGGCAATAATCAAATTAAATAAATGATTACTAAATATAACTACCACCATGTACATACAACTTAAAATGTTTCCTAAAATAATACTATTTTTTCTTCCTAAAAATTCTATGATAAAAGTTGCTGGTATTTGTGAAAACACAGTAAATAAATAATAAAAAGAGTCAATTATCACAACATCTGCTGGATTGATATTTTTCACTTGTGTTAAAAATAGGAAATTTATCGTATAGAAAAAAATATAGTCCCAACTCAAGGTTTTATAGGCTGGAAATAATTTCATATTTCGTTTTCTCATTTGTACTTTGCTAGTTTCTTCCATTGTTACTCCTTATACTAACTCTAACCATGATTTTGGGTGATTTTGGGGACAGAGAAAAAAATCATGGTTCTTTATTTTATTAAACTTTTATTTAGGCATGATTTTTTCCTCCGTCCCCAAAATCATGTTTTGTTTCATCTTCTGTATCATATCATCTTTTGATTTTTTGTCAATATAATGATAATTATTATGATTTTGTTTCGTATTAAAACCACAAATTGCCTTATACTCACAATATTCGCATGGTGTCTTACCATTTTTATTATATGGTTTTAAATCGATTTTACCACTTAAGATTTCCTTTGCTATTTGTTTGATAACAAAGTCAATATAATCCTGTAAAATCTTAAATTCCTCCTTATTCACACCATTGGTCCATTTTTCATTGACACTACCAGATGCCGTGATAGCTGCTGGTATCAATTTTGAACTACCAGATGTTAAAGTGTTGTCATTCATTTTAATAATTTTGACATCTGCTAAAATTAGACCTTTCATTCTAAAGTTTTTTCTAATTAATTCTTCAATTTCTTCCTCTGAAATCTTCTTGTCTGCTTTTATCATTTGTTCTAGCAAAGAAAAATAAAAAATTCCAGCTGGCATAACATCTTCTTCTTTGCAAATTGCATCTGAGTAAGTCAACAATTGAATTTGAAGTCCCGCATATACTTCATTTAAATCAATATTTTTACTAGAAGATTTGTAATCAATAATTCTTAAATATTTCCCATCTTCTCCGCATAGCTGTATCAATTCGATCGATTTTACCCGTAATCTCTACTCTTTTTCCATCTTCTAACGTTAATACAATCGGTTGATAGGTTCCCTTTTTGCCAAATTCAACTTCTGTTCCTTCTATCGAAAAATCACTATAAATTAAGGTTTGTATAATATATTTTAATGCTTTACTAACAATTCTTTTCAGTCTTTTGACAAGCACTTTGTACTTTGCCGTTGAAGTGAAAATAAAATTCTTACTTAATTGCAAGTTCTGATTAATGATATCTGAAACCATTTGCTTAATTTGATTTTCTTCTATTTCTGCTAACCCCAGTCCTTTATCTCTTACTTGTTCAAAAAATTCATCGATTGTCTCATGCATAAAAGATCCTGTTTCAAAAGTATGTATTTTTAGACTTTCTTTTTCTTTTAATTTTAGTCCATATTGCAAGTAATAAGAAAAGGCACAACTTCTATATTTCTCTAATCTTGATACACTCGTATTTAATGTATTTCCATATAATTTCTCTATATTTTCTTTTTTTATATCTTGTGGCAAATTGGTATATGTTAATCCTTGTAAATCATCTCGTAGTTTTGCTTGCCATTCATTTTTTTCTTTATAATATTGATAGATAGTATACCAAATTCCAGTAATCGTTTCTTTATCTCTTAATTTTGCTATATTTTCAAGTAATGCTTCATAGGTAACTTGTTCATTGACAAGCTCATATTCTTTGCTTATCATATCACTTTTTTCTTGTAAATTTGGATATAGTTTTTTTATCTTGTGTACTAGCATAGATGGTCTTAAGGATTTTCCTTCTTTGTCTGATGAAGGATAAGATAAATAAATGCTATTTTCAGCTGTCGTAAAGGCTTTGTAAATATTAAAATTATCTTCGTATAATCTCTCTAATGTTCCCTTCGCTAATTCGATTCCATCTTGTTCTAACTTTTCTCTATCTTCATCATCGAAAAAGCCTTCCTCTTTGTTGACACTTGGGAAACTACCATCATTTAGCCCTATCATAAATACAGTTTTCACCTTATGACTTCTTGACCTATCAATATCTCCAAATATCACTTGGTCTTGCGTTCCCGGAATTTTACCTAACTCACTATTTTTTAATCCTACTTTTAATATTTTGCTATATTTGTCGATAGTCGTTTGATCTTCTTTAAATACTAAAATCATTTCATCCAATAAATCTAATATGATTTTATAACTAGTTACATATTCCTTTGCTAAATCTAGCATAAATCTTTCTTCTAATTCATGCACTTTTTGAGCGATTTTTTCTTCCATTTTTTGTTCTTGTAAAAAATCGTATAAGCATCTTGTTGTATTTTCTACTGTTTTATTTTGATTGATTTTCTCCTTTAATGCTAATAATGGCTCAATTATTTGTTTTCTTAATTCATTGTACCTTTCTATTTTCTGCTTTCTGTCTTCCTTTTCCATTTCATAAGTAAAGTCTTTTTTCCATTTATTTTGTTTGATGCCCCATTTATTACAATAATTTTCTAATTCAAATATTTCGTCTGGCTCTATGTCAGAAAATCCTAATTTTAGATAATGAAACACTGCTTCTGAGGTAAAATTTTTATTCAAAACCTCTAATAAAGAAAGCACATATTGTATTACAATATTTTGATTAACATCTCTTTTTTCATCAATAAACACAGGTATTTTATATTTTGGAAAAATGCTTCTTACCAAAGAAGAATATTCATCTATATTTTTGGTAATAATGGCGATATCTTTATATCTCATTTTCTCATTTTTAATTAATTTTGCAATTTGTTTCGCTATATTTTCTATTTCTGAATAAGGATTTTGTGCTAAAAATAGCTCTATGTTTTCCACATTTTTCTCATATTTTGTTGATTTAAGATTGTTCATATTTTCACTTAAATATTGTAGTTCGTCTGTTTGAAAACGATATTGTTTTTGTAAATGGACTGGCTTCTCTAATGTAAAGTCATTCTCATTTACCATATTCCAAATTTTAGCTATGGTAGCTTTATTGGAGTAAAAAATGTCCCTATTTGGATTCGTGTTAATGTCTAGGTCATCCGTGCAAATCGTTATATTAACTTGCTTAGCCAGTTTTACAAATTCTTGAATCACTTCATATTCTTGTTTCGTAAATCCTGCAAATTCATCAAAATAAATCATACTATTTTGCACTAAATTGGTTTCTTCAATATGCTTAGTAAGTATGGTTAAAAGGTCGGTCTCTTCTATGTATTTTTCTTCTATCTGTTCTTGGAATTTCTCATAAATCAAGACCATATCTTGTAGTTTCGTTCTTAAATAGGTATCTTCTACTTTTTCCATCTCTTGCTGTAAGTCTTGAACTGTAATGCCATGCTTTTTGAATTCTGTAATAGCTGTCATACTTAAGTCAACATTTTCATCTGATTTTCCTAGAAACTTGAGTTCTTTTTTGTATTGATTTAAAATAGAATAAATTAACATCGCTTTCCCTTGTTTGGATAGATGTGTTTTACTACCTCCTCCAACTTCCCCTAAAACTCTATATGCCATTCTACTTAGCGTTACAACTTCAGCATTCAGGATGGCATGCGATGTAACAGTTTCCATTAGCTTCGTTTCAGCTGTAAATGAAAACTGTTCTGGTGTAATCATATATATTTTTGTTTCTTTTTCTATTTGATTAGCAATTTCCTGAAAGCAGTATTCACTTTTTCCACTTCCTGGCTTTCCGTATATGATTCTTAGTCCCATTGTTTTCTCCCTTTTTTCAACTACATTCTATACGAATTTTACAAAAATAGCAAGTAGCAATGCTGTCAACTTAAGGTGTAATCTATTATTTTTGCAACACCGCATAAGCGACTAAACGAACACATTCGCGAGTGCGATTGGAGCAACCTACTATCCTTAAAATTAGAAGGTTGCGACACACAAGGTGTAAAAAAATAATAGATTACACCTTAAGTTGACAGCATGAGATAGTAAGACGTTTCTCTATCCTGTTTCTCTTCTCCAATAAAACAAATATTGTTGTGCCAGTCCTGCTAAATCACCGAATTTCTCTGTTGCTATTCTTTCAATCTGTTTTTTACTTACTTGATTCTCATTTGGTTCTTGTATATATAAATCATTCATGACCCTTCTGACCCATACATCAATCGGAAAAACCTCTAATCGTTTTAACGTTGAAAATAATAAAATACAATCTGCTACTTTTGGTCCTATGCCAGACAAGGTTAATAATTGTTCTTTTAGTTCAAAGGTATTTGAATTCTTCTTCATTGCTTCTAAATCTACTTTTTGATTAACAATCATTTGCGTTGTTTCATACAACCTTTTATCTCTAAAACCTAATCCTAAATCTCTATATTCTTTTATCGTAACATCTTTTAACTGTTCTGCTGACGGAAACGTATAATACTTTTTCTCTCTCCAAATTATTTCATTTCCGTAGGTTCGAGATAGTCTTTCTATAATTCCTCTAATCCTTGGTATATTATTATTAGCAGAAATGATAAAAGAAAGAATCGTTTCCCATAAATCTTGATTTAATAGTCGAATCCCTTGCCCATACTTTATACTAGCTTCCATATTCTCATCAATTTTAGCTAACTTCTCTTTTATTTGTTTATAATCTCTCTTTAAATCAAAATATTCTTCTATCGTCTCTTTAATATCGTTTTTACATAGTCCTTCCATGATAATGTCTTGCTTTTCTTGTTTTACATTTAATACATTTTCGCCAAATACGCCTGTATAACTTCCATCTTCTTGCAAATTCCAACGAAAACATTGCCCACATTCAAAGATATCTTGCAAAACAAATGAATCTATATTTTTTAATATTATTTTTTGTTCTTTCATTCGTTACTCCTTTATTTTTGTGTATTTATTATACTATATTTTTTAGATTTTTTATAGTATTTTTATGTAATTAATATCTTTTATTACATTTTTTAACAAATTGTTTTTATCATAATGTTTTAATATCCCTAAACCAGGACAAAAGAATGAAATTTTTTTAAAAAGGCTTAAAAGTATTGAAATATAAGAATTATACGCTTTTATCTTGTTTAAATTCCATCCTTTCTTTTTTGCTATACAAAACATTTTTGGTACTTCTATTTCTGGATTCAAATATGCTTTAAATCTTATTTTTTCATACTTAATTTGTATTCTTCTTTTACCATATTTATATACTTAATGAATTTTTCTTTATTATCTGTAAATTATATAATTCTTTCTTTTCTACCATGTATTATTGTCACTTTTGAATGTGAAATCATTTACCACTGTAATTTATTTTCTACACTCCATTGACTTCTTATTGCTCTTGAAAATAACTCTATATTTAATAATAAACTTGATATGTATTATCTTTTTTCTACTGTTTTATTTCCTTCTTTATTATTAGTAATCTATCTTCATCAAAATGTTTTTCACAGAGGATTAGACAGTTTGTCTTTCTATATGTTTTTTGGAAATCCTCTGCTTTCCTTATCCTGCCCTTTAAATTTTACGGAAATTTAAAGGGCAAAAAAATAAATTAATATCTAAAAAAATATTGTTTCATATTTATCTTTTTATAAAATTAAAAATTCCTCGTACTTTTATACGAGGAACGTAT
This sequence comes from uncultured Clostridia bacterium, assembly GCA_949280815.1. Lineage (GTDB taxonomy): Bacteria > Bacillota > Clostridia > TANB77 > CAG-508 > CAG-269. The sequence continues at coordinate 51,083 of CASDJM010000003.1, forward strand.
ATTGTTTCGTGACAGTACACAATATAAAATATATTGCATAGCAAATGTATTCTAAATATATTAAAATATATATTATGCACTTAAGTTAAGAAAAATACTCCATTTTTTATAAATATTTTTTCATCTTATCATCTATTAGATTTAAATTTTCCTTAGTTTGACATTAACTTAATAAAAATATCTTTATGTCTTTTTAAAGCCCAATCCAACAACTTCTCTAGAATTAGTAATAACAATAAAACTATCTGGATCTATCTTTCGAGCAATCATTTTTATTTTCGAGATATCTCCTCTAGATGCTGCACACATTAGAACCAATTTATCTTCATTTGTATACATTCCTTTTCCGAAAAGTCCTGTTGTACCTCTTTTAATTTTACCTCCTATTTCTTTTGCAATTTCCTCATTTTTATCTGATATAATTAATAGCAATTTGGTAAAATAAATTCCTTCAAACAGAATATCAATCATTTTTCCCATTGCATAAATAGCAATAGCTGAATACAAACCTATTTCAATCTCTCTCAAAAAAATTACATTTAAGGCAACAATTACAGTATCTATGATAATAATAGCTCTACTCAAGCTAATTGTTGGTTTATATTTTTTTACAATATAACTAGCCAAGTCAGTTCCACCAGTAGAAGAATTTACTTTTAAAAGAAGTGCTGTACCGTAATCCCATGATAATTCCTCCATAGATACATGCTAAAAATCGATCATTTGTCAATGGCTGTAATCTTTCTAAAAAATCAATAAAAACAGATAGCGTTATAGTTCCTATCATAGATTTAAAGAAAAAACTCTTTCCTATTTTAAAAATTGCCAAAATAAATAATGGCACATTAATTAATAATATCATTGTTCCCATTGGTATATTCAATAAGTAATAGGTTATGGTTGCAATACCAGCTATTCCTCCAGATGATAACTGATTTGGTAATAAAAAGAGAGATACTGCTATCGCCATAATAAATGAACCTATTATCGTCCCTATTAATTCAATGACTAATTTTTTTACTTTCATAAATAAAATCACCTTTATAGCATTATTTGCATATACTGGTGATTTTATGCAGTTCCTAAAAAACTTTGTTGTAGAAGAATCGTATTCATCTCATAAAAAATTCACTCAAAATTTTGCATTCGAACAAAAATGCGACATAAGAATTAGCAAAAAATTTCATCATATTGCTCTTGTCATCTCCCCATTTAACCCCAAAACCAGTCAATGCTGTTCAATAGGGACATTTATTCTTCTAAAAAGTCATTATAAGTTTTTGTAATCTCTATTTTGGACTTACCTTGCTTAATATTCTCATCTTGTTTTAAAATTAAATCTACATCATAAGTATCTTTTAATTTTGAAATATTTTCTTTTTTATGACCTATTACATTATTGGCATCAATTGGATTTACTGTAACTTCTACTTCTTTTACTTTTACATTTAATTTTTTTATTTTACCAACAATAGCATCATACCACATAGCGGATTCTACTAATTGTCGGAAAGCTGGATGATAAGGGCCTGCTACTACTTCACTTGTTTCTTTTCCTGGTTCTGCTATTTCATCTGTATTTTGCAAACCAACTCTGATAATCTCAATATTTTTATTGGCAAATATTCTAACTAATTCCTTACAAATTTCAACCGCCTGCACAAGTGGTAAGGCATCATATTTCCCCTCTTGATAATCTTTTTCCAATTGTGTATTCTTCACTACTAATACTGGATAAATTCTTATCATCTTAGGTTTTAATTTAATCAGTGCCTTAGCTGTATTCATCTCATCAATTCTAGTACTCTCTGGTAATCCTACCATCATTTGATGACCTAATTTAAACCCATTCCATCTTATCAATCTAGAAGCTTTTTTCACATCTGCGAAAGTATGACCTCTATTGGTTCTTTTTAAAATATAGTCATTCGCAGATTGAACACCAAGTTCTATAGTTTTTACTTTATATTTCTTCAATCTTTTTAGAATTTCCTTATCAATATAATCTGGTCTGGTAGAAATTCGGATTGATTCTACTTTCCCTCTTTGTATATATTCATAGGCTGTTTCTAGCAATTCTTCTTGTAAATCTGCTTCTATCGCTGTAAAACTTCCTCCATAAAAAGCTATTTCTATTTGTGCATCTTCGTCTTTTATACTTGCTAAGTAATCATCTATTATTTTTTTTGCTTCTTCTTTTGTCATATTCTTTTTTTGTCCACTAATTGATTTTTGATTACAAAAAATACAATCATTAGGGCATCCTAAATGTGGTACAAATATGGGTATGATATATTGTTTCATCATATACTTTTACCTCTCTTTTCTACTTTAAATTTTCTAATGCTTTCTGAGCTGCACTCATATGAGCTTCTTTCTTACTTTTCCCCTTTCCTTTTGCCAAAACTTTTCCATTGCAACTTACTTGTGCTTCAAATTGCTTGTTATGGTCTGGCCCTTTTTCTTTTGTGATTTCATATTCAATTTTTACTTCTCCATGTTGTTGTAATTTTTCTTGCAATACCGTTTTATAGTCTTTATCCCCTACATGTTTTGTTGCTATTTCAATTTCATCTTTTAAATTATCAACAATAAATTTTTCTACTTCTTCTATTCCACCATCTAGGTAAATAGCTGCAATAACTGCCTCTACACTGTCCGCTAAAATGGCAGGTCTCTTCTCTCCTCCTGACTTTTTTTCTGATTTTCCAAGATATAAGAAATCACTAAAATTATGCATTTGGGCTATTTTGTATAAACTTTTTTCACAAACTACAGTTGCTCTAACTTTAGTCATTTCTCCTTCTTTTAATTTAGGATAGTTTTTGTATAGATATTTACTAGATATGAACTCTAATATACTATCTCCTAGAAACTCTAATTTTTCATTGCTTTCTATTTTATTTTCATAGGCATATGATGTATGTGTTAAAGCTTTTTTTAATAAACTTTTGTCTTGAAATGTATATCCGTATGCTTTCTTCTACTTTTCGCATGTTACACCTCCTCATTTTTTCTTCCTTTCCATTATATACTATTTTACAAATTTTGCAAGAGGAAAAAAGATAAGAGAGTTAGGAGGACTCCTTTGCCAACCAACAGGGAGGTACTTTACCTATTCTGCATAAATAACGAATCCGACTGAAATAGTTTATCAAACTCTCTTGTCTCTTTTTACCAGCTTTTTTTTTACTATTTTTATGGACAAGTTTTAACTATTATTGTATAATAAATATGTATTATTTTAAGCAAAATTAAGAAAGAGAGAAAAACTATGTTGGATAATTATAATAACAGAAATTTATCTGATGTATTTAGGGAATTGCAACAAGCACAAACTACTAGTACAGACAAACATAATAGAAAACGCTATGTACCAAAAAGGAATTTCACTTCTTATTTTCGTACAAGTAGCCCATACAAAAGCTATGATTTGAAACTTTCTCATATTATAGTGGGTTGTGGTATTTTGATTGTCGGATTAGCTGTTTTATTTCCAAAAAACACCTCTTTTACACAAAGTTATGCAAAAGAAGAAACCATAGAAGAAATTTCCGAATATGAATTAAATCGTCATCGATTAAACATACAAAACATCATTTCTGAAAATGCTGACATGGATAGAGTAAAAGAACAAGTTACGGAAGAACGTGAAATCGAATTTGAAACAAAATATAATAATAATCCTACCCTTCCAAAAAGTGAAGAAATTGTAACCCAAGAAGGTAGTCTTGGTAAAGAAAATGTAACTGCTGTAAAAACTTATGAAAATGGTAATTTCGTCGAAGAAATCATTCTAAGCAAAGAAAAATTAGTGGAGCCAGTTTCTAAATTGATTGACGTTGGTACTTCTGAATTCTTAGCGAAACATAAAGTACATATTGGCGATACCATGTATTTTATTGATACTGCTAAATTAAAAGAAACTGCTGATGTCTCATCTTCTGATGTAGCTGAAGTAAAGAAGAGCTTAGATGTCAAATTACTAGAATTACCGAGTGAAGAATGGTGTAAAGTCTCCTTTGATAATGTAGAAGGTTATACAAAAACTTCTAATTTAACTTCTTCTTATTCAACACCAAATATTACAGAGAAAAACAGAATACAAAAGATTTTAATCAAAGTAAATATTGATATGGAATTGAATAAAGCTAGTGGTTTAACCTTAAATGATTATAAGAAAATATTTACAGATATTCCAAATGATACCAATAAAATATTCCAAAATAATTACACTTCTTTCTATAATGCAGAAAAGAAATATAATATTAATGGTATTTTCTTAGCCTCTATTGCTATTCACGAAAGTGGTTGGGGTAGTTCTCAAATCGCTAATGACAAGCACAACTTATTTGGTTATGGCTCTTATGATGCCACACCTTATGAATCTTCTTTTCAATTTACTGATTACTCAGAAGGAATTGAAACAGTTGCTAAATCTTTAGTAAAATATTATCTAAACCCATCTGGAACTAAGATTTATGATAATGAAACCGCTGCTGCTTGGTATTATAATGGACCTACTTTGAAGGGTGTTAATACAAGATATGCAAGTGACGAAAATTGGCATTCAAAAGTATTTAAGTATATGGAAACTTTATATGGTAGACTTCAATAACAATTATTTTTGTATGGAATGTATTTCTATTATAGGAAATTTAAATAACTTTCCTATAATAGAAAAAAGAATGAAAGGATGTGTAATGAAGTGAAAAAATTTAAACTACAAAATGAAAGATTATTTTTTACCATTTTAATCCTTGCTCTATTTATCATATTTCTTCTATATTACAATTTAGTATTTTCTGTCGTATTTGCTAGGAATGCTTTTGCAAATGAAATGATAGAAATTGCAGATCAAAACGAAGATACAATTTTTAATGTTCAAAAAATATTGTTATATAGCAGTGCCAATGCCATTGATAATTCGGAAGATCAATCCTTAAAAGATATGAGTATTTGCCAATATACTGACATTTCTATCTATATTGATAATACCAGTTCTATCACTGAATTAACGAATGAAAATACCATCAAACAATTATATATTGACAATATTGTAGCCACTTCTAATGCTGATATAGGAACTAAAATTTTAAATTATAAAAATCCTTTAGATTTTGGTAAATATAAAATGATAGAACCTCCTGAAAATAACAGAATTGATTTTAAAATTATAAATACCAATTCAGAAAATGAAAATAATGATTATGCAAATCCTACTTTTTATACAGATTGTTCTAATCCTATTTCTTTAGGTTATATGAATAAAGACATCTTAAAAAATTATGCCGTTTCTCAAGATGCTAATACCGTTTCTTTTAATGGCAAAGTTTTACAAGAGGCAAATATTAATTTAGACGATATCAATTACACTCTAACTTTTAAAATTCATATTGTGAATAATCTAAACCAAAAATTTATATATAATATGAAATTAGACATCAATTTAAATGATAATAATGGTGGCATTTATAATGGATATGTCTATAGAGGAAAAACTACAACAGGTAATGAATATAGATTTTTTAAAGAGATTTAGTATCTAACTAAATCTCTTTTTCATATGATAAACTGAGGTGTTGATTTTGAACTCATGTGAATTTGTTAGTTTTATAACTTCTATTGCTTGTGTTATTTCACAAGATAAATCTGCTGATGAATTAAATTTATTAGGTACTCTTTTTTCGCAACTAGGCGACACATTGCAAACCATAGCCGCTACTAAAGCTTGTGAATAATTGTAAATTATTTAATCTTTTTTGAAATATACTTGTGAAAAGGACGGGATGTAATTGCTAATTTCAAAATTTGAGCTAATCCTAGATAACCAAAGATAGGATATAACAAGCTAACTAAATTAGAAAATCCAATTTTAGAAATGATAATAGAGATTATACACATAATTAACGCAATTTGTGTATAATTTTTTTTATATTCTTTACTTTTTACTGTGTTTTGTAAAAAACTCGTACCTAATGAAATAGCCGTAGTAAAAATAGAACCTAATATAATAAATCCATAAATATATTTCAACATTTGAAACATATTAGAAACCACATAAACAGCTGGCATCTCTAATTGTGTAATATCAACATCTACTCTTACCAATAATAAAAATATAACTATAGATAGTAAAATAATAATAATGCTACTAATACTTGCTATTTTTAAAATTTGTTTTTTATCTTGAATATAATTTTTTAAAGTCAGTAAGACTGGTATTAACAAAATGCTATTATAGCTTCCATATAAAACAGCATCTAAAATAAAGCTAGAAGAATTATTTTTCACAATGTAATCTCCTAATTCTAATAAATGCAAGTCTTTTAAATTGATAATTCCAATTACAAATAGAAATCCAATTAATATGGGAACTAACAATTCATTTGCTTTTACAAATCCTTTTACACTTGTTAAAAAAACAATAAAACATGCTATGGCTAAAATAGTACTTCCTATTAGGCTATTAACTCCTAATTCTTGTTCAAAATAAGCACCAAATCCAGCTATCATAATAAAAAACGTAATTAAAATAAAAATATTAATTATCAAATTGATAATTGGTTTTAATTTTTCATTTTTTCGAATTAAAATATCCAGAAAATCTTTGTAGGTATCTACACCATATTTGTTTACAATTTGAAAAGTTTTGTAAATAACAAAACCTATAATAAAACTAGAAATTAAAATTCCTATTAATCCTTCGATTCCATAGGAAAAGAAAAACAGATACACCTCTTGCCCAGAGGCAAATCCTGCTCCAATCATAGTTCCTATAATAACAAATACTACTTTAAAAATATTACGCATAAAAATCAAACCCCATATTATTTTATGGAGTCTTTTGGAATTTATTCAAAAATCTCCCCACTGGTTCCAGGATAAACTGGGGACATTAAAAATAGAATTAAATTAAATGCCCCCATTTAATCCCGTAACCAGTGGGGAATTATTGGGGACATTTTTTATTTCTTTCTTCTTCTAATTTGCCATACGACAATTCCTATTATAATGATAATAATTGGTACTGCAAATATAATCACTCTAATAATCGTATCTTGTGCTTCCGTTGCTGTATAAGTTACTGTTCCTGTATTTTTTCTTGCTGTGATATCTTCTTCTCTATCTACTAAATAAGCAATAGAATTTAGAATTAAGTCTTTATTATAGCTAGCAAGTTGAATCGCTGCATATTGAGAAGTTTGGTTTAATGGAAGGTCTGACACAAAGTAGTTTTCTCCATAAATCACTAATTTTGATGTAACAGCACTTTCTCCATTTTCTTCATTCGCTTCTTTGATAGTTTTTTCTAATTCAGCTCCTACTACAAAAGTTCCTTTTTCTTCATTATGACTTATACTGTCAGATTGAATTTTAAAGTCTGTTCTATAATATGAACTTTCACTTGCTAATAGCAAGTCTGTTTCTTCTACCTTTAACTCCTCTAATTTATCTGTATCAATATTTATTTTAGTTGCATTAATGAAGATAACCCCTGTTGTATTATATAAATCTTTTGTTACTGTTGCTTGTTCTATTTCTGGTAGAATTAAGTCCGGAGAATTTGTTACCATTTTATTGGCATCTGTTTCTCTTATAATACCTACCTCAAATGGTTTTACACCATAATTGGCTAATACTTTATTAACATTTGGCATATCTTTTTGACTTGTTATGGCAGAATTTAACCATAAAATATTTTTTCCTGATTGAATATAGTCTATAATAGCATTTGTTGCAATTTCATTAAAATCTTGATTAGGAGTTGTAATAACAAGAGTATCACAATCATCTGGAACTTTTCCTGTTGTTAATAAATTTAGAGTAGCTATTTCATTAATTTCATTTGCTAAATACATATTTAAATAATTCATATTTTGACTTAATGAAAATTCGCTATATCCCTCTAGGAAATATACTTTTGGTACTTTTTCACTAGTAACAGAAACGATACTGCTTGTTAGCTTTTCTTCTGCTATACTAATAGTTTCATAGGTAGAAGTATCATAAGTTACTAAGTCGTTAGTAGATAACACCTTTGATTTTTCTCCACATTCTACAATAATTCCTTGGGTTCCGCTTTCAATTCCATATTTGTTGACTAAATCCGGTCTATTATTAGCATCTACCGCTTCTGCTACAATTCTTTCATTTGCCTTTTTATATTGTTTCGCTAAATCAAGGTTAGAATCATCATCTGTAGAACCTACAAAATAGATATTAACATCTTTATCAATATTTTTTACTTTTTCTTTACTTTCCTCTGTTAATGTGTACAACTTTTCTTGTGTAAAGTCGATTGGTGTTAATTCTAATTTTTGCATAATTATATTAATGGCTATAAAAATTGCTATGATAATAGCTACTAAAAGACATGTCATTGTTCCATTGATTAACCATTTCTTTTTAATTATTTCTACGAATTTATTTGTTTTCTTATCATTCTTGTTTTTCTCTTTTTTCGTTTTTTCCTGTTTTGTCTCTTTTGTCTTATTTTTTAACTCTTCTTTTCTCTCTTCCAATCTAATTCCCTCCTTCTATCTCACACTTTTTCTTCTTTGCATAAATATAATCGTAAGTAGTAAACATGCTACTGTAAATCCTATAAATGTTACTGTGTCTGCAATATCAATTTGTCCTGATGGGAATTTTGAGAACATATTGATTAATGAAAAGTTGGTAAATATGGTACTAAACTGTGGTAAAAACCATGTCAATATGAAAAATCCTATTGTAATAACTCCTGCTATAATTTGATTCTCTGTTATGCTAGAAGCCAATATCCCGAAGGAAATATAACTAATCGCTAATAATAAAAATCCTAACATGGTGATTAATGCTGTTATGATGTGTGGTTTTCCAAAGAAACATAGGATAGCAAAATACATAAAGGTGCAAACTAAAGTAATTACAACAATTAATGTTGCCGCCATAAATTTTCCTATTACTATTTTTGTAATGCTAAGTGGTGACGTAAGTAATAATTGCTCTGTTCCACTTTTTCTTTCTTCTGCCATTGTTCTCATCGTAAGGATTGGAACAATAAATGTCAATATAGTTGCTCCTGAATAGAATATGTATTCAAAATTTGTACTTTGATAGTTAAATACATCAGTATAGAAAAATATACTAAACATGATTAAAAATAATCCTATAAATACATATCCAACTGGAGAATAAAAATAAGATTTAAACTCTTTTTTAATAACTGCCCACATTATTGATTCCCTCCTTCAATTAATTTCATAAAAGCATCTTCTAAAGTTGTATCTGCCTTCTTCATTTCAAATATCGTAATATTTTCTTTTGCTAATTCTGCAAAAATAGTTTTCCTTAAATCAATTTCCCCATTTGCTTCTATTATATATTGTTTTGTTCCATCTCCATTTTCTTCTACTAATTCTATCTTTTTAATATCTGTTATCTTTTCAGTTGTTGCTTTTATCTTATTTTCTGGGTCCTCTACTGTTACATATACACTATTATTATTCGTCACTTTACTTTCCAAGTTCTCTGGTGTATCAATCGCTACAATTTTTCCTTTATTGATGATAATAACTTTGTTACAAATTTGGCTAACCTCTGATAAAATATGAGAACTCAATATAACCGTATGTGTTTTTCCAAGCTCTTTAATTAAATTTCTAATCTCTGTAATTTGTTTTGGATCTAATCCTACGGTTGGTTCATCTAAAATCAATATTTTAGGTTCTCCGACTAATGCTCCTGCCATACTAACTCTTTGCTTATATCCTCTGGATAAATTTTTGACTAATTTTTTCTCAACATCTTTTAGTCCAGTTTGCTCTATAATCTTTTCTACTTTCTCTTTTTTGTTCTTTTTATCAACTTGCTTTATTTCCGCCATATAGGTTACAAATTCTTTTACTGTTAAATCAGTATATAGTGGTACTCCCTCTGGCATATATCCAATTTCTTTTTTTGCCTTTTTTGGTTTTTTTAACATATCATATCCATCTACGATGATTTCTCCGTGTGGTTTGTTCAATAAATCCTGTTATCATATTCATCGTCGTGCTTTTCCCTGCACCATTTGGACCAAGCAATCCTACAATTTCGCCTTCGTTAATTGTAAAACTAATATTATCTACGGCAACTGCTTTTCCATACTTTTTTGTAACATTTTTTACTTCTATCACAAAAAATTCCTCCTTTATTTCTCTTCTAATCATTCAATCCCTAACATGTTATCACTTTATCCTTTTAATGTAAAGCAATTCACAAAAAATTTACAATGTGCAATGAGACGTTTCTTTTCAAACATGCCTATGCACCTCGCATATTTTTGCATAATGTGCATATTTATTAAACAGAAATGAGGGATACTATGGAATTAATTTATCCTTTTTTAATTACTTTTACACTTGTATTTTTTTCTGAATTAGGTGATAAAACACAATTATTAGTCTTATCATTTTCTACGAAAAATAAAACAAAAAATATATTATTAGGAGTAGCTTTAGGTACTTTTTTTAGTCACGGATTTGCTATTTTATTTGGTAGTAAAGTTGCTTATTTTTCTAGTGATAATTTTCAATTTTATTTAAAAATTTTTACTTATCTTTCTTTTATCCTATTTGGTTTGATTGGTTTTTTGCCTAAAAAATCAGATAAGATTGATGATGCCTTTTCTCCTAAATGTAATTTTTTACAAAATCTTTCTTGCCTAAAATGGAATTGTGTTATCATTGTTGCCCTTTGTATTTTGGTTGGAGAACTAGGGGATAAAACTTTTTTAGCTTCTTTAGGTCTTGGTTTTGAATATCCAAATGCTAAATTGTCTTTAATTTTAGGCTCTGTTTGTGGTATGGTGTCAAGTAATTTTATTGCTATTTTTTGTGGAAAACTACTTGGTAATCATTTAAAACAAGATTTAATTGAACTTCTATCTAATATTACTTTTATTGTTTTTGGATTATTAGGTTTGTTTCATATTTCTTTCTAACTGCTTGTTACAGTTCGGTCTAATTTTTTGAAATTTCGAATGGATTTTCCTTGACAGAGTTCCTTTTTTATGCTATTATAATTATTGTATCTAACATATGGGTCAGTAGCTCAGTTGGATAGAGCACAGGCCTTCTAAGCCTGGGGTCCGGGGTTCGAATCCCTGCTGGCTCACCAAAACAGTATTATACGTACCTGTATAATACTGTTTTTATTTTATTAGAAATTACATTTTTAATTTTTATACGAAAAACTTAAGCTTTCATAAATGATAGTGTAAAGTAATCTATGAAAAAATGAAATATGGAAATAATTTCCATA
>CASDJM010000004.1 GCA_949280815.1 uncultured Clostridia bacterium
CACCTTGTTTTTTTAATTTAGCACTCATTTGGGCTAATCTTAATTGCTCTTCAATCTCCCCTATCTCTGTCTTTTCTCTGGCTTCCATAGCTTTGGTTATCAGTCCATTATCTCCTGTTAAAGTCGCTATTGTTACAGATGCTAATATTAGCAAGATAATAATCGTAATTACTAAAGCAATTAATGTGATACCTTTTTCTTTCATCTAAACTCCTTCTTTCCTTTGTTTTCTTATGATTTGTTGTGTTATGTTTCTTTGTTATATCTTTGTCTTGTTTATTTATACCACATTAATTATTTTTTGTAAATACCTATTATATTACTTTTTTATTACACCTTAAATTTAAAAGTAAATTCCATCGAATGAGTAACTGGAATTTAGTTTTAGAATATATTTTATATTATTTCTTTTTTCTCTTAACTGATATTTCTAATAAAATTATAATTTGGTTAAGAATGGCGTAGTCATGTATTTTATTCTTGATTAAATTATAATTTTATTGTATAATGTTTCAAAGAGAAAATATAATTTTGCAAATTTTTATATATGGAATTTACTAATAGTAATTTATATATTTGCTTTTGTTTGGTATGCACTTAATAAAAAAAGTGTATATTTTTTATCCTATTTGCTTAAATTTTATGTCCATTTTTATTCCTTTTATCCTTGTTACTACGGAATTTAATATTAAACTAGTAAATTCACTTAAAAACGGAATTTACTTTTATATTTAACCCTTTTTTATTACACTATGATTAATTTGTTGCTGTTCAGCCTTATTATTTGTTGTTCTCGTGATAAAAAAGCAAGGCTGACCTGCAACATTAATTTATAATAATGTCCAATATAAAATTATCGTTTCTTGAAGTTGTTAAACTTTAGCTGTTACAACTTCATGAGGCGTTAGAGATTTTTTTATACACCCTCTATACGGGATACTATCACTAAATTTTATACATAAAAATTCCAGCGATTTTTCACTGGAATTTTTGCTTTCAGGTTCCTATTTTAGGACACCCTCGATATTTTTTATTAAATTAACCATCTCTATTGCTGAACAAGCTACATCATAACCTTTATTACCTGCTTTTGTCCCTGCTCTTTCAATTGCTTGCTCTATATTATCTGTTGTCAACACGCCGAATAAGGTAGGCACACCTGTTTTCATTCCTACTGTTGCAATCCCTTTGCTGACTTCTGCACATACATAATCATAATGGTCAGTTGACCCCTTTATTACTGCACCTAAAGCTATAATAGCATCATACTTTTTGCTCTCTGCCATTTTCTGTGCAATGACTGGTATTTCAAATGCACCAGGAACCCAAGCAAGCTCAATATCATCTGTTTTTACACCATGCCTTACAAGAGCATCTTCTGCTCCTCCTATCAGTTTTGATACAATCAGTTCATTAAATCTTGAAGCAACCATTCCTATTTTAATGTTACTTCCTACAACATTTCCCTCTAATACTTTCATTTTTTCTTTTCCTTTCTTCCTTTTATTTCTTAAATTAAAAACCATTTTGAATTAAAAATTCTTCCGTTAATTTGCTACCATTATCTTTTGGCAACACTAACTTTTCTACATATTTTCCAATAACATCACATTCTATATTTACCATATCATTCTTTTTCTTATCCCCTAAGTTTGTTTCTTTTTTTGTGTGTGGAATAATAGAAACTTTAAAACTAAAATCTTCTACTTCTGCAACCGTTAAACTGATTCCGTCTATGGCAACTGACCCTTTTTCTACGATATACCTCATTAAATCTAATTTTGTACTTATTTGAAACCATATAGCATTATCATCTTTTTCTATCTTTTCTATCTTTCCTGTCCCATCAATATGTCCTGAAACGATATGCCCGCCGAAGTCTTTCTTCTATTTTTAGTGCTCTTTCAAGATTTACAAAATCACCTTTTTGGATATCTTTTAGTGAACTTCTTTTCATCGTTTCTGGCATTATATCTGTTTCATAGCTATTTTTATTAATCTTGGTTACCGTAAGACAAATCCCATTGACAGCTATACTATCTCCGATTTTTGTCCCATTTAATACTTTATCGCATGTAATTACTAGGCTAGCTGAGTTTCCCTTTTTTTCAATTTTTTCTATCTTACCAATTTCTTCAATAATTCCTGTAAACATTTTATTTTATCCTCTTTTTAATTTATAGATAAAGTAATGGTATCATCATCTTTTAAATCGTTTGTCTCTCTTATATTGATATCTGATACAATTTCTAATATATCTAAAGGATGGTCGCCTCCTATTTTATTATTCTTTTCCGTTCTCACGATATATCCCGTATGCTCTAAAATTTTACATTTTTTTATTAGTACATCAAAATTCCCACCATATTCACTTGCCTTAATTTTCTCTTCATTCTCTAAAACATATTCATGGTCTAATTTGACATTTAGTGTACCTAAAAATAATTTCATTTGATACTTTTTTTCAAAGACTTGGTTTATTTTATCTACCCAAAAACTTGCATTTCCAAATCCAGATTTTATTTTTCCTTTAATTTCCATTATTTTTCTTTCCTTTATTTATGATACTGGCATATTATATCACAATTTTTCTTCATTTGCTATACTAGCCCCCAATTTTTCATATTGTATTTTTCATTCTTCTCAAGTAGGTTAATTTGCCTTTTTATTTCTTCTATATCTTCCTGATTAAATCTTTCGAAATCATCATAAAAGCCAGTAGATTTATTAGGGAAAACCAATGCTTCCCCCCAAGTTTGCGTTACAGAATCTTCTGTTCTTCCATATAAATGAATATGAAAAACTGGTTTTTGTCCTGTTTGATATGCCCAATTTCCATTTTCTTGATAATTAATTCTTTCAATATTTATACCTCTATTTTTCATTCCTCTTCTCATAGCTTCACTCATCAGCATAGTCAATCTCATTACTTCTATTGCTAATTTAGGCGTTAACTCATTCCTACTTTCAAAATACTCTTTTTTTCCTCTAATCCAAAGATGTCCACCATCTGTTCTAGGAATATGTGGTACTTTAGGAACTGCTACTACAAAATTTTCTGTTTCATAAATTTCTTCATCAGGAAGTTCTGTTTGATTTTGTACTAACTTGTTTATTTTCATTCTTTCACCTTTTTTCATTTTTTGTTATATGATATCAATCATTGATTTGGTTGTCAATAATTTTACTTGCTTTTTTATTTACGATAAAAAAATAAAAGTTACTGTTCATCCAAGCTGTCAACCTAACTCTAAAATCCTACAAGCGTTGATTTTAATTAAATAAATAGGTAATCTATAAAATATGGCTGAAAATTCAAATGCAACTGAAAAATATTTAGAGATTCTTATCTGAGAAGAACATTGCCTAATGAGAAAATTTATGATGATTCACTATAAAGACCTTTACCACATAGGTGCTTCTTTAAAAGATTTAGGAAAGGAAATGTTTTGCAATTACTAAGTGGAACACATTTCTTTTATAGAAAAAGCTGAAACCATGATTTAATGATATAACTCTTTAATTTTATCCAAATTTTCCATTACTGCTTGATATCCATAATGATAACATGAATCCAATTTTTCTACATCTAAAAGACCTGTTTTATCCGTTGAAACAGTCAATACAAAATCACTTTGTTCCAAGCTTTCCTCTGAAATTTTATTTCCCATAATATCAATCGTTCTCATAGCAATATCCATCATATTACTCGTTTCATCCACATCATCTGCCTTAAAATTAATAGCAATTACCTTATCTGCTCCTTGTTTTTTTACTTCTGAAACAGGAATATTATCTAGTATTCCACCATCCAAAAACTTATGCTCCTTAAAATCACATGGACAAAAAACAGCAGGAAAACTACTGCTAGCCCTTACTGCTTTTCCGACTGATATATCTGTAATATACTGAGATTGATTGTCACTTTTCTCTGGTATCTTGTTTGTAAAAATGTATTCTTTAGAAACACTCACATCAACAGATGGAATCACTAATGGCATTTTTGTAATATCAGCTATATTATTAATCCCTTTTCTTTTTGCTATCTCATTATAAGCCTTTTCCAAAGTTTCTCCTGTCTTTAATCCAGGTATACACACTTTTTTATTCATCATAAAGTTTCCTATTCCAGATATAATTGGTGTAGAGTTAATAGCTACAATATCTTTGGCATATCTTTTAAATAATATGTAAATATAATAAGGAGAATAGCCCATTGCATACAAAGAAGCTACTAAACTACCTGAACTAGTACCTCCTATTACATCTATTTTTATTCCATTATCTTCTAATGCTTTTAATGCTCCAGCATGGGAAATTCCTCTAATTCCTCCACCAGATAAAGCGACTCCTAACTTCAAATTAACACCTTCTTTAAAAAGTTAATTTTATTTTACTATTATCAGTATTCACTACTATATATGAATTTAAACAAGAAACTGCTTATTATAAAGGCAAAAAAAGAAGAAAATTAAAAAAGAAGTGATTGAAAGTAATTAAAATAGAAATTCTTTATCTATTTTTTGGAAAATTTCAAACTTATTTTGAAAGAGTGCCATAAAATAGATTTAGAATTACTACAAAAATTATCTTGAATGAACTTCTTTTTTAATTTTCTTCTTTTTCTTTCCTTAATAGGATTATTTTTATTCCGCATCTGTATAATAAAACTCACCAAAGCCATAAGTCACACGATAATAACTACCGATAAAAGATGGTTCTTGTTGATTTTTAAACTCATAAATTGGAGCAACCACCTCTTGTCCATTTTCATCAATAGCACCCCATTTTCCGCCTTTCTTCACAGTTGCAAATCCATACTGATTAAACTCATAAGCTTTATCATACTGATAATCCACTACTAAATTACCTTTATAATCAACAAATCCATATTGATTATTTTCTACCTTAACAAATAACTTATTATTTGGGTATACTTCATTATTTTTTAATGCCTTTCCCTCTTTATTAAAATATCTTGTTTCTGTCTCATTATATATTTTAACATAATCATCTTTCATTTCAATAGAAGCATCTAGCATTTCACAAATCTTCTCCATAGATTTCGCATAAATTTGTGTCATTTTATTTTCTGTGGAGGTAGTTTGTATCAAATCTGTTTCTTGAATTCTTTGTAGAGAATCATGATTAATCTCTACTTTTACAGTTTCCTTATCATCTACAATTCCTAATTTTCCATTTTCATTACTTACAATGAAATAATTATCATATAAATATTCCACATAGTTATATTTTTCTTCTATTAATTGCTTTCCTTCTTGATCTATTACGCCATATTTAGTTCCATTTTCGTTATTAATCTTAATTTGATATTTATCATTACTTGTTTTTAAAACCGATATATTAGAATCAATATTAGCTTGTGTCCCATCGTTATTATATACCGTTGTCCCTTGTTCATTTTCAGCATACAAATAAATTCCTGTAATATCAATTTGATTGTATTGTATAGGAATCACTAATTTCCCTTCTAAATTAGCAATCCCATATTTTTTACTTTTCTCAACCACAAACACTTGATTAGTTGTATCATATCGAATGGATTGATATTCATTTTCTAAAATTTTCTCTGCATTTTTAGTAATTCCATATTGCCCATTTTTAGCACAAATCAAGTAAGCATTATGATAATCTTCAATTTCTGTCACTCTTGCAATATCATTATATTCTGTTCCTAAAATCTCTTTTCCTTTATCATTCAAATAGCCATATCGATATCCCTCTGTCGTTTTGATTGATACCACATATCCAGCATATTGATAACCATTTTCGTCAGTATAATAGCCATCTACTTGAATCTTATCATATTCCATTTCTATGATTTTAGTTCCTACTATATTAATCACGCCATATTTCTCGTTTTGTTTGACTAGTAATTCTCCTTCTTTATAAGGCAAACTATCTATTTCATCATAAATAGGTTTTGTTATAGTTTTTCCTCCAAAATTAACTAAGCCATATTTCCCATCTTTTTCATATTTAAGTACACTTTTTTCATACATTAAATCACTTGTAATGTTTTGTAAGCGAATCGGTTGAACCTTATTATATTGTGTTAATATTTCTTCTTTTTGTTCATTCAATATTTTAATCGCATCTCCTTGATGACATACAAAAACTGCTTTTTGTGGGTTTGGTATAATTATTTCACTATATTCAGGAGCTATTATGGTATTTCCTTTTTTGTCCATAACACCATATAAATCGTTTTGTTTTAAAATAAAATAATTATATTCTCTTACTTGTTCTATTTCATAGTTTTTCTTACTTCCAGCTGTCATGTTATAAATAATGATAGAAGCTAAAGCTATTAAAATCATGATAACTATTATGATTATTATTGCATATTTTTTTTTCATTTTTATCTCATCCTTTCTAAGGAATAACTTTAGTTGGAAAAGAATTAAATAATTGTAATTATTCTCCAACCTCCTCTCCTTCAATTTCTTCCATATTATTCTTACATGCTTTAACTTTTAAAATTCTCTTATCCTCATATTCTTCTATCTTATAAGTTACAGTCTCTGTATCGATTGTAGGTAATTCCTCTTCTTCTGGAATTCTTCCTAATTTATCTTGTAAATATCCAGAAAGTGTATCATAATCTCCTTCTGGTATTCCGAGCATCTAACACTTTATTGACATCATAAATCGTCATACTTCCACTTAATAAATAAGTATTTTGGTCGATTTTTTCATATTCTTTCTCTTCTTTATCATATTCGTCATAAATGTCTCCCACTAACTCTTCTAGTATATCTTCCATGGTAATTAGACCTGCTGTTCCACCATATTCATCCACAATAATCGCAATCTGTTTCTTATTTTTTTGCAATTCTTTAAATACTTCATTAATTAATCGGTTGCGAGATACAAAATAGGCATCTTTTACTACACTTTTTACTTTAAAGGTTTTTTTATTGATATTTTTTAGCACATCTTTTACATATAAAATTCCTTTAATTTCATCAATTGTTTCATCATAGACAGGAATTCTACTATAACGGTATTCTTCATGGGAAAGTACTTGTAATAATTCTTCATTACTAATATTAATGTCAACTGCAAAAATATCGGTTCTATGTCTCATAATCTCTGAAACTGTGATATCATTAAATTCAAATACATTATTGATTAATTCTTTTTCTTCTTCTTTGATTGTTCCTTTTTCTTCTCCTTGATCTACCATCATCTTGATTTCTTCTTCTGTAACAGACTCTTCTTCGTTTTCTCCTACTCCAAATAATTTGGATACACCATTTGTTACTACTGTCAAAAATTTAACAAATGGAGAAGTTAAAATAGATATTGTTCTAATAATTCCTATTGTGGCAAACGATAATTTTTCATAATATTTCATAGCAAATCTTTTTGGAACCAATTCACCAAATACTAAAGTAAAGAAAGATAATATAATAGTAATAATAACAATAGAAACACTTTTCCATACGCCAAAACTAATGAATGGCATTATTTTATATAATACAGGTGCTAGTTTTTCAGCAAAAGCATCAGAAGCAAAAGCACTAGATAAAAAACCTGCTAATGTAATTCCTATTTGTATGGTAGCCAAAAATTTACTAGGTGATTTTATCATTTTTTCAATTTGTTTAGCCTTTTTATTTCCTTCTTTGGCTTGCTTTTCAATTCTTGCATCATTTAAAGAAATAAATGCAATTTCTGTTGCAGCAAAAAAAGCATTTAGTGCAATTAATACTACAAGTATTGCTAATTGTGATATCATTGATAATCGACTCCTTTTTTATATGATAGAAATTTTCTCTTGAATGTTCTATCCATAAATATTAATTGTTGTACTTATTATATCCGTTTTTTATTTTTTTTTCAATAAATTTCTGTTTTTTTAAAATCAAATTTCTTTTGCTATCTAAAAAGCCAAAATCAATCTAAAAATCCAACTGATTTTAGCTTTAGTTTTATGTGTTTTGATGTTATTTGGGTAACATAGTTAATAATATATCGCTTACTAAGCCTGTCTCTTCATTATACTCTACCTTAACATTGTACTTTCTATTCTTATTTTCTTCAATAAAAGAACTTAGAGCAGTAGCTATTTCCTCATTATTATTTAATCTATCTAATTCTAATTTCAATTCTGTATTAGATACTACCTCATAATGGATTAAATTCTCTTGAACAGCATGAATCAAATTTAGTATTGCACTACTATCTAAATCTTCTCCTTGTAAAATTTCAAATTTTGAATTGAATCTGTTCCTTTCTGTTTCTGTAATTCCCATTGCTTCCAAAGCTTCCTGTTCTTTTACTATTCCAAGCACTTGTCCTAATTTTCTTAAATCTTCTTTGTTTATAACATTCGTTGTAATTTCATCAATCTCTTTAGTAACGCTACCATTTACTCTTTCTATAATTGCTTGTAGTTGTTCTGTTTCTAATTTACTTAAATTAATAGCATCATCCTCCTTTAAAAACACTTCATTTTCAAAGCTATTTACAATATTTATATTCTGTTCAATCGTTGTTTCTATTCTATTGGAATCATCCTCATAGTTAGCAACTACATTTTTTCCACAATGATTTCCCTCTGCTTTTTCATTAACAATAAAACTGTATTCTATAGTTTTTCCATCTTTTTTATTGGTAAAAACTATACTTGTTTCTTCACTTGTTTTTTCATAGGTAAGAACCTTTTCAAGTTTCGATATTATATTTTGATAAGATATTTGTATATAATCCTCAGCTTGAGAAGGCAATATATCTATCTTAATTTCATAATCTGCATGTTGTATAACAGTTCTTATAGTAGTTTGATTGCTTTCATAAACGATGATTTTTGTTGCATCTTTTCCTATATTGTTTTTCGTTATATCCGTAATTAAGTCTTCTAGTTTTTTCACAAATTGTTCTCTTAGATTGATTGTTTCACCAAATTGATACGGTGCTATTATAGTTTGTAACCTATCTATTCTAGTTAAAATAATCTCATCTTGTTTTAGTTCTTCTAACATTTTAATCGAAATATCGTTCAGTTGTTCTTTTGTTACTGTTAAAACATAGCCATTTACTTTTATATTTTTCCCTGCCATTTGAATCATTTGGTTCTTTTGTTTTGAAAAATTGTCTTTTGAAGCATTACTAGTTATAATACTGATATATTTTGTTTTAAGATTTTGTTCCTCTTCTTTTGAAAACTTAAAAATACTTTTAAAATCATTATCAAATTCTATATTATCTGGCATATACTTTAATTGTTCTTCCGTATAACCTATTTTTCCTAATAATTCTTTTAAGTTCTCATTATTTACCAATATATATTGATTGAATAAATCTGAAAATTTAATTCCATGGGCAATTCCATTTTGTATATATTCTATTTGTGATACTTTTTCATCATTACTTAATAAATTGATATCTTGATACTTATATTGATTGTTGTTATCAGTTTGTCCGCTTATCTTTAATTTTAATTTACTAATTGAATTTTGTGTGTTTTCTGAACTTGTTCCAATATTAGCTGTATAATTTACTTTTACTTGAGTATCTGTTGTATATTTATTTTGTTGTAATAATGTATTGTAGTCACTTGTTCCAACTCTATCATAAACTACTTGCATATTTTCTAAATTTTGCCCCATATATTTGGTAAATAACCTTGAACTGGATCTAAACATATCTGTGTTCATATATAATAGAAGAAATGCAATGGCTATTAAGGATAATAACACTATCACAGATATAATTCCTATCATTCTTCTTGTTTTTCTTGGCATTATCATATCTTTTCCTCCCATCTAAAACAAAGACGACAGATTTAATTTGTTTCACTTTTTTGTTTTTTGTCATTTTTATCAGATTTTTGACATTTGTTTGCCTAACTTATGAGCAATGCTGTCAACTTATGAGAAAAATCAAACCTATCCCTCTTGTTTCATTCTCTGTTTTACTGCTTCATATATAACAATTCCAGTAGAAACAGAAGCATTTAACGAGGTCACTTTTCCCTTCATTGGAATTTTTACCAAAAAGTCACAATTCTTTTTTACTTTTTGACTGATTCCATTTCCTTCATTTCCTATTACGATTCCAATAGCTCCTGTTAAATCCTGGTCATAATAATAAGTAGATGTATTGATATCTGTTCCACAAATCCAAAGCCCTTCTTTTTTCAGTAGTTCAATGGTATCTGATATGTTAGTTACTCTTGCTACTTTCATATGTTGCACAGCTCCTGCTGACACTTTGTTAACAGTACTGTTGACTGTTGCTGCTCTTCTTTTTGGTATAATAACGCCATGAACTCCTGCTGTCTCAGCCGTTCTAATAATAGAGCCTAAATTGTGTGGGTCTTCAATCCCATCTAAGATTAGTACAAATGGGTCTTCCCCTTTTTGTTTTGCTTCCTGCAAAATGTCTTCTACTTCGCAGTATTCAAATGGCGGTACCAAAGCAATAACTCCTTGGTAGTTTTGCGTTTGGGCTATTTCTTCCATTTGTCTTTTTTCTTTTTCTACTAAAATCACTTTGTTTTCTTTTGCTATACTGATGATTTTGTTGATAGATCCGTGTCGTTCTCCTTTTGTGATAAATATTTTGTTGATATCTTTGCCACTTTCTAATAGTTCTAATACAGCGTTTCTTCCTTCAACTTGGTCATCAAATATCTTTTGATAATCAGATTGTCCTTTTATTCTTTGTCCTTTTTCACTCATGATTTCTTTTCTCCTTTATAAAATGTCCCCACTGGTTCCTGGATAAAGTGGGGACATGATTTTTTATTCATCATCCAACTTTAGCACAGATAAAAATGCCTCTTGTGGAATCTCCACATTTCCAATTTCACGCATTTTCTTCTTTCCTCTTTTTTGTTTCTCTAATAGTTTTTTCTTTCTTGTAATATCCCCACCATAGCACTTAGCCAGTACATCTTTTCTCATAGCTGAAATGGTCTCTCTCGCAATAATTTGTCCCCCAATCGCTGCTTGAATTGGTATCTTAAATAATTTTCTAGGTATAACTGTTTTTAATTTTTCTACCATTTTCTTTCCTCTATCATAAGCACTATCTTTATGAACGATAAAACTTAAAGCATCCACTGGTTCTCCATTAATATGAATATCTAATTTTACTAAATTTGATTTTCTATATTCTTTGAATTCATAGTCTAAAGAAGCATATCCCTTCGTTTTCGATTTTAGATTATCAAAGAAGTCATAGATAATTTCATTTAATGGCATTTCATATACTAAAGCCACTCTGGTTTCATCTAAATATTTCATATCAATATAAACACCACGCCTTCTTTGGCATAATTCCATAATGTTTCCTACATAATCTTTTGGCGTTAAAATATTGGCTGTTACAAAAGGTTCTTCAATATAAGAAATTTCTTGTGGTTTTGGTAAATCTTCTGGATTGTATAATTCCATTACTTCACCATCTGTTTTATATACTTTGTAGATAACTGATGGTGCTGTTGTGATAAGTCCTAAATCAAATTCTCGATCTAGTCTTTCTTCTATAATTTCTAAATGAAGCAATCCTAAAAATCCACAGCGAAATCCGAATCCTAAAGCAACTGATGTTTCCGCTTCATATTCTAAAGCAGCATCATTCAATGCTAATTTTTCTAAAGCTTCTTTTAAAGCTTCATATTGACTACCATCAATCGGATACAATCCACAATAAACCATTGGTATTACTTTTTTGTAACCTTTCAGTGGTTCGTCTGCAGGATTATCTTTTAAGGTAATTGTATCTCCTACATGAATGTCTGACAAATTTTTGATACTTGCCACAATATAGCCAACTTCTCCTGCTTTAATTTCATTAGTTGGCATATACGAACCTGGTACAAAATAGCCTACTTCTGCTACTGCAAAAGTTTTTTTAGTTGCCATTAATTGAATTTCATTTCCTACCTTTATGGTTCCATCTACTACTCTTACATAGGCTACTGCCCCTTTATAATTGTCGTAATAAGAATCAAATATCAAACATTTTGCTTTCTCATTTTCATCACCTTTTGGTGCTGGCAAATCAGTTACAATTCTTTCTAATACATCTCCTATATTTAATCCTGATTTTGCTGAAATACATGGTGCATCTTCTGCTGGTATTCCTATAATATCTTCTATCTCTTGTTTTACTTCTCCTACTCTTGCATTTGGTAAATCTATTTTATTTAAAACTGGTAATATCTCTAAATTATTATCAATAGCTAGATAAACATTAGCTAATGTTTGTGCCTCTACTCCCTGACTAGAATCTACAACTAAAATGGCACCATCACAGGCTGCTAGACTTCTGGATACTTCATAATTAAAATCCACATGTCCTGGTGTATCTATTAAATTTAAAGTATATTCTTGTCCATCTTTTGCTCGATAAATCATTCTTACTGCTTGGGATTTTATTGTAATGCCTCTTTCTTTTTCAATCTCCATATTGTCCAAAACTTGGCTTTCCATCTCTCTTTTGGATAATACACCTGTCATTTCGATTAACCTGTCTGCTAACGTCGATTTTCCATGATCTATATGGGCAATGATACTAAAATTTCTAATGCGTTCTTGTCTATTATTCATATTTCCTCCATCCTTCTTGTGTCATTTTAGCATAAAAGCATAAAATGTTCAATGTTTAATTTGTATTCAAGTTTCAACTTTTTACAAGTAAAGGTTATAATATATAATTTTTGCAACACTGCGTAAGAGACCAAACAAGCAAAACAAGTAGCCTCGGAGCACCTGCAGATAAAAAGTTAATTTGGCAGGTACAACACACAAAGTGTAAAAAAATATATATTATAACCTTCACTTGCCAAAATTCGAAACTTGAATTAATTTGTAAACACCCAGAAATCTAATTTCGTAAAATTATTACAGTTCAGCCTTACTTTTTTCTTTTTTAGTGAGAAGGCTTACTATATTATTTTGAAATACCGCGTAAGCGACCAGCAACGCATACTGCCATGTAAGGTATAAAAAAATCATATAGTAAGCTTTCTCTCAAGAACAACAGATTATAAGGCTGAACTGTAACGTAAAATTACAAAAAAAGCACAAATCTTTCAAAAAAAGCACAAATCTTTCAAAAACCACTTTTATTTTTTATATTTTTATGATACAATACAAATGATTTTAAAAAGATTTGTCAAAAGATGAAATGGAGGAAAAATTATGGAGTTAAATAGATGTAGTAGATGTGGAAATTTTTATGTAGCAGAAGGAAATGTATGTCCTAAATGCAGTACAAAAGATGGATTTGAATTTTCAACTTTCAAATCTTATATACAAGAAAACGGCCTTGAAAATTCCTTAAATACAATTTCTAATAATACTGGTATTTCTGTTAAAAACTTAAATCGTTTTATGGGATATCAAGAATTTCAAAACTATCAACAAGAATTAAATAGTATTGAAAAATTAAAAAACGCGATTGGTGAACTTGGAAATAATTAATTAAATTATTATTATAAAATGTTGGTATAGTAATATATCAACATTTTAATACTAATATAGATTATAATAGAAAGGTTGATACAAATGGAAAATGTTTTTAACATATTAGAAGAAAGAGACTATATTGAGCAAATGACTCATCCACAAGAAATCAAAGAACTATTTGGGAAAGAATCAGTTCCCTTTTATATTGGAATTGACCCAACTGCTGATAGCTTGCATGTTGGACATTTTGTTTCTTTAATGGTAGCCAGTCATATGCAAAAATGTGGTCATAAACCAATCATCTTAGTTGGTGGTGGTACTGCCACAATCGGTGATCCAACAGGAAAAACAGATATGAGAAAAATGCTTTCACGTGAAGAACTTAATCACAATGTAGAATGCATCAAAGAACAAATCGAAAAATTTGTTAGTTTTGAAGGTAATAATGCTGCTATCATTGTCAATAATGCAGATTGGTTATTAGATTTAAAATTTGTTGACTTTGTGCGTGAAATCGGAAGCCTATTTTCTGTTAATCGAATGCTTGCTGCTGAATGTTATAAGCAAAGAATGGAAACAGGTCTAACTTTCTTTGAAATGAGTTATATGTTAATGCAATCTTATGACTTTCTATATCTATACAATAAATATGGCTGTAAACTCCAAATAGGTGGAAACGATCAATGGTCTAATATAATTGGTGGTGTTGAATTAATTCGAAAAATTGGAAAAGATGACTCATTTGGCTTAACCTTTAAACTTTTAACCACAAAAGAAGGTAAAAAAATGGGTAAAACCGAAAAAGGTGCCCTTTGGTTAAACCCTGAAAAAACTTCTCCTTATGACTTTTATCAATATTGGAGAAATGTAGAAGACGAAAGTGTTGAAAACGTATTTAAAATGTTAACTTTCTTACCATTAGAACAAATAAAAGAATTAACCTCTTATCAAGACGAAAGGATTAATGAAGCAAAAAAAATATTAGCATTTGAAATCACTAAACTAGTACATGGTGAAGACGAAGCAAAAAAAGCTGAAGAAGCCTCTAACGCTTTATTCAATGGTAAAGGTAATTTAGACAATATGCCCACTGTTAAAATAAACAATAGCAACATTTCTATCATTGATGCTATCATATTAACTAACATTGCCCCTTCCAAAGGGCAAGCCAGAACCTTAATCACACAAGGTGGTATATCTTTAAACGACGAAAAAATAACAGACGTCAATTACACTCTTTCTGAAAAAGATTTTAGAAATAATTATGCTATCCTAAAAAAAGGGAAAAAAGTTTTTTATAAATTAGAAAAATAGTTATGATGGCGACTTTGGGACAGGTACAAAGTCGCCATTTTCATATCACTTCAGATAATAGCTTTAACTTATGGCAAGTTTGTACCTGTCCCAAAGTCGCCACCTCATCATCTACTTTTTTCTACAATTTCCATGATGTCAGCAATATATTCTCCAATGACAGGAATATTTAGAGTAACGATTTTTTGTAACAACATGACTAACACAGCTGTAATAATGGTAATTCCTATACCGATTCCCACTCCCCTACTAATTCCAGCTAATAAGTTTCTCTTTATGATTTCCTTTTTGTTTCCGTAACAAATAAGCCCATTCTTCAAAGTTTCCCTTTTGTAATGTGTTACTTAATTTTTCAATTGATTTTTCTAATATATTGATTTTTCCCTTTTTTAACCACATAAAAAATCCACCTTTTATTATAGTGGATTTTTTTATTTTAATTTATTCTTATTTTTAGTCGTTTGCAACATTTGTCGCTTTAGAAACATTTGTATTTAATTCTGTATTTTCATTTTCTGTTGTATTAGCTTCATTGACTAAATTGCTTGCATTAGTTGTGTTTTTTGTATCTGTTTCTTGATTTCCATTTTTATTTAAGTCTTCTTTTTTCTTTTCTTCTTCCTCTTTTACGGTCTCTAATGATGTGATTAAATCTTGCAATCTTTTTACGTCTTTTCCTATCATTTCCCAATCATTGTTATTATTAGATTCTGTTAGATTTTTGTTTGCTTTAATGATTGCTTCTATTAACCCTTCGATATCATCTGTATTTTCTACTTCAATATCAACAGCATAAGTAGAAAGTAAATTTTCTAATGCCTTTGACAAGGTATCTCCTATTGCTACTTTATTTCCTGAAGCAACGATTATTTTTTTCAATATTGGCACTTCTGATTCATTTAACATAGTTTGATAAATTGGTTCTACATATAATAGAGTTTGATTAATTGGTACAATTAGCATCTCTTTAGTTAATTTAGTGCCTGTTGTATTCAGAGTCTCTAATTCTGCTGATATTACTTCATCTTCTTCAATTTGCTTATCTAGTTGCATTGGTCCTACTATATTACTATCTACTGAAAACTTATATAATTTTAATTGATTCATACCATTATTAGTGCTTCCTACTAAATAAGAAATGATATTTTGTTTTTCATCTGGTGTATAAATTTGTACCAATCCTAATTGTTCGCCATCTGCTGTTTTCACCATGGTATCATATGGTTCTATGTAAGTTCCTGTAGCTTTTGTAGATTTCACACTATTATATTTTGCAATATCCCATAAATCATCTGCTCGATATAATACATCTGGTTTCACATTATGATATACTTTTAAAATTTCAGCTTGCACATTGTATAAAAATTTAGGATAAACAAAATGATTTGCCACATCTTGTGGTATGGACTCATCTAAATCAACAAATAAACTATCATATATATTTCTATATGCCATAGCAATTGGGTCAGTTCGATCTGTTATGTAATAAGATATCGTTCCATCATAACTATCTACAATAACCTTTACAGAATTTCGAATATAATTTATATTTTCTTTGATGCCATCATGTGTAATAGATGTATATTGTGAATAAGGATAACTACTAGATACAGTATAAGCATCGATTACCCATACAATCTTTCCTTCATCTGTTACAACTGTATATGGATTCTCATCATAAATCAAGTATGGTAATACTTTCTTAGCTCTTGTAATAACATCTCTATTAATTAAAATTTTACTATCACTTGTTATCTCACTTGAAAATGCTAGATTCAAGTTTCCTTTTGTTATAGCTAAAATCAATCTGTCAAGATAACCTAGTTGTAAGCCCGCTTTTCCTTCATAGGTTGAAGTATAATCGGTTCCATTTTCATCGGTATAGTCATATTCTTGTTTATTTTTAGCATTGGTCGCAATGATTTCATCTGTTTCTAATCCAAAATAAATACGAGGTTGTTCGATTTTAATTTGTTCATCTTTTCCAGACACTTCTTTTTGTATGTATTGCACATTTCCTGTTTCCGTACTTTGTGTTGCCGATGCGATAATTTCTCCCATTCCATGTGTGTATTCATAGGTTTTATTGTTATAAGTTCTTCCTGAACTGGTTATTTCTCTTGGTGCTACATATACTACTTGATTTTTTCCATTTATTTGATATTTCGCTATATTGGCATTTCGATAGGAGAAATATCCTGTTCCTGTCTGATTATCTTCTAATGTTTTTAGTACAGCATCTTGACTAATAATCGGTATATTATGAATCACATTGCTATTTTTTTCTACTTCCTCATTTGTTATCGTCCCTGAATTTTCTAACTTACTTTCTTCTATATTAATATGATAAGCATTTTTGGTATTATTAATATTTTCAGCTATATATTCTTTTTCTTTATCTAATTCATTGGAACGAACAAACACCAAATCAAATACTACCATAACAACGAATAACGCTACTAAATATCCTGGTATCACAGCTAAATTTTTCAACACTTTATTAGTATTTCCTTCTTTGAAATATTTCAAAGCTCTATAGGCAAATATTACAATAATAATAGCAAATACTACATATCCCCACAATTTTACTGTTGTTTCCGTCATGCCAGCACCTACAATATCAATATTATCGTCTATAGTTAATAATTTACCAAACATCATATTTTGAGTATTTAATATTGTCATAAGTGCAATTCCTATTACTACTAGCATAATATTTCTTGTTAATTTCTTCATAAACAAGCTTTGCTTTAACATTTTACCATCAATACCATCAAAGAATCTGTTAAATACAATCACATAATATAGTGCCATATAAATAGATAATCCTACACATAGCAATGTAAAATATAAAACAAATGCTTCGATTACTGGTTTTTGAAAAATGTAATAAGCAATATCTAAATTGAAAATTGTATCTTGTATGCCAAAAGACGTGTTATTAATCACTAGCATTACTTTTTCCATAAATATAGTTGCCACCATAATACTTACAATTGCTGATATAACTAATGATAATGATTTATTTAATAATTTTGGCATTGGCTTATTCTCTTTTTCAAAGAATGGCCTTAATCCCTTTTTAATACCTCTATTTGTAAAGTATATAATAAAATATAATACCACTAAATTAATTGCCATAATAGAATATTTGTAAATCATATTGGTATAAAAAATATTAACGTATTGCTCTCCTAATTCTTGGTATTCTAAGAAACTACCTCGTAATTGAATATAACTAATACCAGCAAATATCACCAAAAATAGGATAACCAATATCATCCTTGTTTTGCTTTTCTCTTTTTTATTTTGATTTCTCGTTTCTTTTGTATTAGCTGTGTCCATTATTGTTTCTTGTTTTTTCTCAGGTTGTGTTTGAACCATTTGCTCTGTTTTTTCTTGCTTATTTTGATTTTCTTCCACAAGATTTACCTCCTTCATCCTTTATCATGTTGCTATTAAACCTTAATATGTTTTATTTTAAAGGTCTATCTGTTTTTTATGTAGTAACAATTCCTAGGAGCTAGGAACAAATCTCGCTTCATGAGATTTTTTCTTTACTTTTTTAATTTTCTATTCTATTTAAGGTCTCAAAGAAGCGTAAAGATTTGTCGACGCGAAAAATTGCTTGCAATTTTTCTGTGCATTGTATTTTTTGTTGAATAGGAAATGAATTTCCCTATTTAAGAAGATTACAGTCTGTTATGCAATTACAGACTGGCAGTCCGCTAGGAGTTACAAGTAAAAAATAGATAAACTTTTTAATAAGAATCCATAAATTAAAATAAACATATATTCTTTCTTATATGATAGCTTTTACAAAATCACTGGAATTAAAAATTTCCATATCGTCAATCTGTTCTCCTACGCCTATAAACTTAACTGGAATTTTATTTTCTTCCACAATTCCAATCACAACGCCACCCTTGGCTGTTCCATCTAACTTTGTCAATACTAAGCCAGTAATATCTGCTTCTTCTTTAAAAGCTTTTACTTGTGAAATAGCATTTTGTCCTGTAGTTCCATCAATTACTAGTAATACTTCTTTATCCGCTTCTTGCATTTCTTTATTAATTACCTTTTGAATTTTATTCAACTCATCCATTAAATATTTCTTATTATGCAATCTTCCAGCAGTATCAACAATTAAAACATCTGCTTCTTTCTCTTTCGTCATCTTAATAGCATCATAAACAACAGATGCTGGATCCACTCCTTCTTCTCTTTTTACAATATCTGCCCCTGCTCTTTTAGCCCATATCTCTAATTGTTCTACTGCTGCTGCTCGAAAGGTATCAGCAGCAGCTACTACTACTTTTTTACCATCTCTTGCTAAGCGATTTGCCATTTTGCCTATAGAAGTAGTTTTTCCAACTCCATTAACACCAACTACTAAAATGACAGATGGTTTTGTTTCAAGATGTAGATTAATATCTGTTACATCTAATATTTTTTGCATTTCTTCTCGTAAAGCTTGTTTTACTTCTTCCTCTTCTTGAATTTTTTCTTTTTTTAGTCTAATTCTCAAATTTTCTATAATTTTAACTGATGTATCCATTCCTATATCAGACATAATTAGTATTTCTTCTAATTCTTCTAAAAAGTCTTCATCCACTTTTTTAAAACTCTTAAATACGTTATTTATCTTTTCGTCAAATGAGGTCTTTGTCTTATTCATCCCTTGCTTTAATTTATCAAAAAATCCCATTAATCCCTCTCCTTTTTTTGTATTGCCTTATTATTGTAACATAGATTGTCTTTTTTTTCCATAGTTTTAAGGATTTTTAAGGTGAATTTTTAAGGATTTTTAAGGTGAATTTTGTATAAGTGTCAATGATGTGAAACCAAAATATATAAAAATTAATATATATAATTAAGTTACAAAATTAATCATTCCAAATACTTCCAGTTCAGCTCGTTTTTCTTTTGGTGTTAAATATTTTAATACTGCCATTGGTATATTATTTGACCTTTTTAAATATCTTTTTCCCTGTTTTCTTAAATCTTCTAAACTATAGAATTTTAAATAACTATAAATTCTTTCGTTATCATTCCTATGACTTCTTTCTACTTTTCCATTATGTTGTGGTGTTCTTGGTTGTATTTTATGATGCTTTATTCCTAATTCTTTCAATATTTTCTCTAATGGATGCCTTTTCTTTATATTTGCTTTATTATATGTGAATTCTATTCCATTGTCTGTCTGCATTTCTTTTGGTTTATATCCTAAATACTGCATTAATCTCTTTACAAAATCTACTGTATTCATTGGGGTATGCTCTTCATACCAATATAAAAATCTTTCTCTTGTTGCTTCATCTATATATGTATATTGATAAAACTTTTTATCTTCTGGTATTACTTCACTCTTACACTCATTTGGAACATATTTTACGTCCATTTGCCCTTTTTCTCCTACGTTCTTTGGCGTATTATATTTCTTATTATGTTTTTTCTTTGATGTGTTTTTTATATTCATTCCTTTATAAAATTTTATATCTAACCTTCTCATTACTCTATATAATGCTGTTATTGTTCTTGTGTATCCTTTTTCTCGTTTTAATTTCACCCATAATTCACACAATGTTATTCTTGGATTTCTTCTTACATAATTTCTTATCCATCTTATTTCTTGGTTTGTATGGGCATTTGGGTGCTTACTCTTTGGTCTATGAGATTTATCTGTTATGCTCTCCTCTGTTCCATCATATATTTTATTCCATCTCCACAGTGAAACCCTTGAAATATGGTACTTCCTACACACATAATTTATATCTCCACAATTCCTATACATCTCTACTGCATGTTTTCTTGTATTAATATCGTGTGGAAGGTATCTTTTTTCCTTATTTTCTGTTATAATATTATTCATAAGTGATTTAAATCTCCTTTATATAATCGTTTCGCAACTCAATTATATATGATTTAAATCACTTATTCAATTTTTATTTCTTTTGTTTCACATCAATTGTAACACTACAAAGGCGACAAAAAACGGACTAACAAATTCTACAAAGCAAAGCTTTAAGAATTTGTAACGTTCGCATAACTATTTTGTACGAAGCTTTTCTTCCTTACAGTCGAAAATTTCTACAAAATAGAAAAAATCAACCTTTTACAGTTGATTTATCAATATTTTCGTCTGGTGCGACGATTTTACTTAATGGAGCGAATCACATACAAGTTACGAACTCGGTTCTCTTTCTATAAATATTATATATGAATTGTTATTAAATTTCAATGGGAGTATATGAAAATTTTAGCATTTGTAGTATAATTTAATAGAGTAAAAACTTTAGGTGGTATAGAAAATGAAAAAAGATAATAATATTAATTTTATATTTAAGAGTCTTAATAAGAAAAAAATAACAATTTGTTTATTAATAGAAGCATTTTTAGATTTTATTTACTATTTTGTTCCATTTGCCTTTACATTATTTTTAACTATGCCTTTTACAGTTGAGAAAGCAATTATTGTAATAGCAATTTTTATGATTTCTAAAACGCTTCGTGTTATAGGGAATTACTTATTAAGAAAATATAGTGATAATTACTTATATGAATATTCAAATGTTCAATATCAAGAATATTATAAGAAATTAAATAAATTACCAGTTGAAACAATTTCAAAATATCAAACTGGGTATTTTGAAAACATAATTGAGAAAATTAGTGAATTAGTAAAAAAAATATTGCAAGCAGAATATGTAAGTATAGTAATAACTTTTATTTTTTTATTTTATACACTATATAATCAATCAATAATACTTTTTGTTAGTTCTTTTATTACAAGTGCTATTTGTATATTTTTAAGTATTAGAATATTAAAAAAGGCGAATACTCAAGTAGAAAAACTATATGACCAAGAATATGAGTATTCATCAGTATACAATGATTTTATAAGTAATATTCGTACTGTAAAATTACTAAATGATGATGATTACTTTGTTAATAAAATTAGCAGAGAAGGTAAAAAGTGTTATAACGAAAACAAAAAGTATGTTAAGTATTATTCTTTTGAAGAAGCATTACGTAATATATTGATAGTTATACCATTCTTTTTGGGGCTTATTAAGGCTGCCATTGATTTATCAAATGGAATTGATACACTTGGAATAATTACTTTCTATATTTCATTACAAGTAGAAATGGGATTTGTATTTGAAGAATTATCCGGAACTATAATAAGCTGGTATGAACTTAAAGCAATTAAAAACAAATTAATATCTATATTTAAAAATTTAGACAATAGAAAAGAATTCAAATCTTTTAAAGAAATTCAATTATCTGACATTGTAATTCAATATCCTAAATCAAATTTAGAAATAAAAGTAGATAATCTTATAATCAATGATAATGATAAGATATCAATTACGGGACAATCTGGACAAGGTAAAACATCAATTATAAACTTAATCTTAGGTAATATCGATTCTTATAAAGGACAAATTTCTATTGATGGAAAAGACTTAAAAGATGTTAAGTTAGATATTGGAACAGTAAGTCAAGAAATTGAACTCTTTAATATGTCTATTAAAGACAACTTATGTTTAGACAAAAAAATTTCAGATGAAGAAATCATAAGATATTTAGAAGAATTAGAATTAAACGAGGTATTATTGTTTGAAGATAATATTTATACTATCGTGGGTGAAAAGGGCTTAAAACTGTCTACTGGTCAAAAAAGAAGAATTAACATTTTAAGAAGTTATTTAATGAATAAAGATATTTATATTTTAGATGAGCCTACTTCTAATTTAGATAAACATACTGAAGAAATAGTTGTCAATTTTATCTTAAAATATTTTAAAAATAAAACTTTAATAATCGCTACACATAATGAAAAAATAAATGAAATATGCAATAAGTTTTATACATTTGAAAATCATCAATTAAAGAACTTAAATAAATAATCATTATAGTTTAAAGGGTATGGGAATTCCCATAAATAGAAAACGTGCGGGAGTAGGTTTTCAGTGCTGGCTGGGACAAGATTTTTTTTTTAATCTCGTCTTTCTAA
Organism: uncultured Clostridia bacterium; assembly: GCA_949280815.1. GTDB lineage: Bacteria > Bacillota > Clostridia > TANB77 > CAG-508 > CAG-269. Next base: position 22,783 of record CASDJM010000004.1, read on the forward strand.
TTCATTTTTTGAATGCATTTTTTCATAAAATTCTACTTTTTTAGATTGTTTATTATATTTAAAATATGCTTGTACTTTATTTTTATCGATTAACTTTATTGTAGTTTTATCATATAAATATAATTCAATTTCATCAAAATTAAATGTGCTTTTTAAATATGAAAGTACTTTAAACTGTTCTACTGTTTCTACTTGATTTTTGTTTATATTTTCTTTATTAAGATGCTCCATAATTTGCTTCCTCCTTACCATTTTTGCTTATATTTTTTGGTATTAATGTTAAATTATCTATCATGTTTCCCTTTTCAATATATGGGCAATTTATAACTCCATCTGTATAAAAATACTCTTGCAATAGTTCTACATATTTTTCTAATTCTTCTTTTGAATATTCTCCAATTTTTTCATCTGAAAATACAAAATAGTCCTCTTTTAATTTTTCTAATTCTGCATGCTCAATTGCTTCTTTATAAATAAATCCAATGTTATTATTTTTTAAGATTTCATATAAATATTTTATATATTCTTTGCTACTTTTTGAAATAAACTCTTCTGTAAATTTAACATTTGTTATTTCAATATCATAATTTTTGTTTCTTTTTATCTCTATGCAATCAATTAATTTTTTTATTAATTCTTGTTTTGTTTTTCTTTTTAGACTATTAAAAATAAATGTAAATGCAATTTTGTTGTTAGCTATAACTTTATCATTTTCTACATCACATTCTAATTTTTTTAATAGTTCTATTGTGTACTCTTTAAAATCATTATTTGGATCAATTTGCTGTTTCTTCTTATGCAAGTTTTCAATTTCTTTTTTAATTACATCATTTTTATGGTTAATTGTTTCTACATTTAAGGTAGAACTTAAATATAAATCTACTAATTTTTTCTCTTGCATTTTTAGTTTTTCAATGGCTTTTTCTATATTCTTAATGTCTTTTGTTTTAGTTGAATTACATACTATAATTTCACTATTCATCTCGTACATATATCTTGTTAATTCATTTAAAACTCTAACTAATTTTTGTTCTATTTTATCTGAACTATAATGTAATCCTTTCGATTTGCAATTTGGATTCTTACAAGTTAAATGATAATATATTTTTTCTTTTGGTGTTCTACTATACTTAAAAGAATTTGTAGAAGATAGTATTTTTCCACAAGTAGGACATCTTACAATACCAGTAAACAAGTGAATATGCTCTCCATAATTTGAATGTTTATTTCTTTCTAATACTTTTCTTGTGATATTCCATGTTTCAATATCTATAATTGGCTCACAGTAATTTTCAACTCTTAATATATCTTGTGGTTTTCTACAATATTTACCATATTCAAATATACCAATATAAATAGAATTAGTTAGTATTTTATAAACTCTATCACTTGTCCATTTTCCTGTTTTTAAATAAGCATTGCTATCTTTCATAACTGTTGCAATTCCTCTACTTGAATTACCTTGCTTACATAGCTCAAATATTTCTTTAACTACTTGTGCTTCAATAGGTTCTACTTTTAAATGACCTGTTTCTATATTTCTAATATATCCATAAGGTGCTTTTGCTGGATGTACCTTTTCTAATGCCATTTCTTCCATTGCTCTTTTTGTTCTTGCTCCAATTTCTTTTCTTTCTCTTTGTCCAAATACTAAATTCATACCAAATATCATTTCACCATTTGCAGTAGATACATCATAAGGCTCAAGTATTAACTCGATTTTAACATCGTGTTCTTCACAATAATTGAGTAGCCAAAAGCCATCATAGTTGTTTCTAGTAAGTCTATCTACTTTAATAGCAACTATTACTTCAATTTTATGTGATTTAATATCTTTTAAAAGTCTTTGCATTTCTGGTCTCATTAAATCTTTTCCTGAATGTCCTGCATCATTGTATACGTCTATAATATCATAATTGTTTTTCTCACAATATTCTTTTATCATTCGTAACTGTGAATCAATAGAGTACCCATTATCTCTTTGGTCATCTGTTGACACTCTTACATAAACTCCACATCTCATACAATATTACCTCCTCTACTTAATAGCTCACTTATACACGTTTTGTCCCCCCTAGTTTTAAAATTTTATAAGAATTTGTTTAATTTCCTTGAGATTATATTTTTGTTTATGTTCTTTAATGTAAAAGTTTTTATTAGCTATTTCATTTACTTTATACTCATAAATAGTAAGAGTAGATGGATATGTAATTAAATATTTAGTTGGTTCAATGAATTGTAAATTAGTGCCCTTTAAATGCTTAATTTTGCCATTTCTAACTGTATAATCATAGCTTTTAATAATTTCCAGTATTTCATCATTTAGCTTTAATTCTTGTATTACTTCAAACTCAAACATAAAAAATGCCCTCCTTTCTGGAAAGAGAACATTTTAAGTATAGATATGAAAAAACAACCTACAAACTTTATAGTTCGTAAGTTGCTATAAATTGGAGCCAATAGGCAGAATCGAACTGCCGACCTACAGGTTACGAATCTGTTGCTCTACCAACTGAGCTATATTGGCATATCTCAAAAAATATATTACACTATTTTTATGTTTTTGTCAATCACAAAATAAGACAAAAAGCCAAGATTTATAGACAATCAGTTACAGCTCAGCCTTACTACCTTTTTGCATCAAAAGTTTATATATTTTTATAAAAATATATAATGCTAAGTAGTAATTCCAATCATTTACCCTATTGCCCCATAATCTCAGCTATTTGTAATCTTGCCAAAATAATAATTCGATATTCATCGTCATCTGTACAGCATGACAGTGTTATCTCTGGTCTATTATTTGTATCTCTTTTTATATAACTTACATCTTCTGCTGTTGTTATAAATTTATTATAAATAGTATATTCCAATCTATTGCCGTCTAACGTTGTTATATATATTTTGTCTCCTAATCTCAAGTTTTTATTATTAGAAAAAATAGTTCCATTCCTAAAATTATGCCCTACAATTAAATTATTCCCATTTTGATTTAACTCCCCTGTTCCATACAATAAACATGGTGCATTGTTCATTCCTTCAACTGTTACTTGATTTAAGATAGGAATATCAACTCCTGTTTGTGGTATTTCTATTTTTCCAACAGTTAGAAACCCTTTATATTCTGTTAAAATAGAATTTTCTATTTTTTCTGTCGTTTGTTTTATTTCCTTTGTTTCTATTTCTTCTTTAGTAATATCTTCTTTCTTGTCTTTTGGAGCAATATTTGTTTGTATTTGAACAGATTCTTGTGTTTTCTCCCTCGGTTTTTGTTCTCTCACAGTTTGTGTCATATCTCGTGAAATTCCTTCACGTTTTTCTTGTATCACCGTTTCTTTTTGCTTATCTTCTATGATTGCTTCTATAGATTCTTGGTAATTCATCGTTGCTGTTGTCTCAACTACTGGGTTTATACCTACGATTGTTTCTTTTGTTGTACTATCTTTTGTGAAAAAATGGATTAGAGCAACAGTGATATATAAAGTAAATAATATTACTATACTCATATAAAATGTTGCTACTCTCTTGCTTGTTTTTAACATAAGCAATTTTTCACTCCTTACATTTTATATTAAAACTTTATTGGATTTTTACACCATTTTTTCCACCGTACATATCTATATTTTACCATTTTATTTTACATAATGCAAGCTTTCTTATGATTTTCCTCTACCTTACACGTATTTTTTACTGAATTTATTGAAGTTCCTTTGCTTTTTAGTCTCTGTTATTGTTGGATTAACATTATTTGAAATGCCATTATTATTTTCATTTAATGAAATAAACTCTTTCTATTGAATTTTTATCCAATAGGAAGAGTTTACCTTGAAATCTCTTATTCTTTTTGATTCGTCTAATACATTCCATCCATTCCAGCTGGCATACCTGAATCGTGATTTCCACAACCACATCCTGATGGTTCTGGGGCATCTGTTACAATACTTTCTGTTGTAAGTACCATAGAAGCAATTGATGCTGCATTTTGTAGAGCACTTCTCGTTACCTTGGTTGGGTCAACAATTCCCGCTTTTTTCATATCTACATATTCTTCTTTTGCTGCATCAAATCCAACTCCTACTTGCAATTTTTTTACATTATCAGCAATAACAGCTGGTTCTAATCCGCTATTTCTAGCAATTTGTTTTACTGGTTCTTCTAAAGACTGTAATACAATTTTGGCTCCTAATGCTTCTCCACCTTCTAATGAACTAACTAATTTTTCTACTTTTGGAATGATATTCATTAAAGCTGTTCCACCACCTGCAACAATTCCTTCTTCTACTGCTGCTTTTGTAGCAGATAAAGCATCTTCAATTCTTAACTTTTTGTCTTTCATTTCTACTTCTGTAGCAGCTCCTACTCCAATAACAGCTACTCCACCAGCTATTTTAGCTAATCTTTCTTGTAATTGCTCTTTATCATAATCACTCTTAGTTTCTGTAATTTGTGCTTTTATTTGTCCTACACGATCAGCAATTTGTTGCTTATCTCCTGCACCATCTACTATGATTGTATTTTCTTTTTGTACTTTTACTTGTTTTGCTTTTCCTAATTGTGCTGTATTAGTATCTTTTAATTCTAATCCTAAATCTGAGGTGATTACTTCTGCACCTGTTAAAATAGCAATGTCTTCTAACATAGCTTTTCTCTTATCCCCAAATCCTGGTGCTTTAACAGCTACTACATTTAATACTCCTCTTAATTTGTTAAGAATTAAAGTAGATAAAGCTTCTCCTTCAATATCATCACATATAATTAATAATTTACCAGATTCTTGCATAATAGCTTCTAATAATGGTAATATTTCTTGTACGTTACTAATCTTTTTATCTGTTAACAAGATGTATGGGTTATCTAATACTGCTTCCATTTTTTCTGTATCAGTTGCCATATATGGTGATAAATATCCTTTATCAAATTGCATTCCCTCTACGACACTTAATTCTGTATTAGAAGTTTTTGATTCTTCTATAGTAATAACACCATCTTTTGATACTTTTTCCATCGCATCTGCAATTAAGTTTCCGATTTCTTCATTATTAGCTGATATACTAGCAACTCTTGCAATGTCTTCCTTTCCATTGATATCAGAACTTACTTCTTTTAAGCCTTCTACTGCTGTTTCTACTGCTTTGTCAATTCCTCTTTTGATAGCCATTGGGTCTGCTCCTGCTGCTACATTTTTTACGCCTTCTTTAATCATGCTTTGTGCTAAAACCGTAGCAGTTGTCGTTCCATCTCCTGCCACATCATTGGTCTTGGTAGAAACTTCTTTTACTAAACGAGCTCCCATATTTTCATATTTATCTTCCAATTCAATCTCTTTTGCAATCGTAACACCATCATTCGTAATTAGAGGTGCTCCAAAGCTCTTATCTAATACTACATTTCTTCCTTTTGGTCCTAATGTTACTTTAACAGTGTCTGCTAATTTATTTACCCCTTCTAATAAAGATTTTCTTGCTTCTTCTCCAAATTTAATAATCTTTGCCATTTTCTATCCTTCCTTTCTTTTTGTTTCATTATTATAAAATCATACCATATATTGCCAAAAGATTCATACGCAATACATTCTTGTCTAAAATCCACTTTCGCTCAAATAGTAAGAAATCCCTATTGGCAATTTTTTTATTCAACTATTGCTAAAATATCGTCTTGTTTTACGATAATATATTCTGTTCCTTCATATTTTACTTCCGTTCCAGAATACTTACTCACAATTACATTGTCACCTTTTTTCAAATTAACTGGTTCTATTTTTCCATCCACTTTTTCTCCTGGTCCTACTTCAATAACTTCTGCTATCTGTGGCTTTTCTTGTGCATTTCCAGCTAATATAATTCCACTTTTAGTTGTTTCTTCGCCTTCTTTCATTTTGATTAATACTCTGTTTCCTAATGGTTTAATCATTTTAACACTCATTCCTTTCTTGAGGCTAAATCTAGTTTAGAAAAACCTATTATTTTCCAAACAATACCTCTATAAGATTTTTTAGCACTCTTGCTAACTGACTGCTAATACTTTATACCCTTTTTGATTTCTTGTCAATACCTTTTCTTCTTTTTCACAAAAAATTCACATATTTCGTTACTACCCAATGTAAATACCTATACAATAACTATATTATTATATTCACTAATTTTTAAGCTATTACTTTTTCTTGCTTTTTCCTAGTAAAGAAGTTATAATAAGAGCATGAAAAAATTAATTGTCAATCAAAGATATAATGGAAAAAAATTAAATAAATTCTTATTAGAAAATATCCCAAACCTATCTTCTAATCTTTTTTATAAAACGTTAAGAAAAAAAGATATTAAAATAAATGGTAAAAGAATTTCTGAGAATATTACGATTCATGAAAATGACGAAATTTGGATATATCTTGCAGATAATTTGTTAGAACATAATGTTAATTTGGATATTTTATTTGAAGATGAAAATATTTTAATTTTAAACAAGCCTTATAATTTAGAAGTAACTGGTGAAAACAGCTTAACTACCTTTGTTCATCAAAATTATAAAGATAGCAATTTCAGACCAATGCCTTGTCATCGAATTGACCGAAATACAACTGGACTCATTTTATATGCTAAAAATGAAGAATCTTTAGCTCTTTTACTTGATAAATTTAAACAACACGAAATTGAAAAACATTATTTAGCTTGGGTTTATGGTATTCCTCAAAATGATAATAAAAGGTGCGAAGCTTATTTATTTAAAGATCATAAAAAATCTCGTGTTTATATTTCTAATTCTTGTAAAAAAGGTTATCAGAAAATTATTACAACTTATCATGTTTTGGAAAAATATGATAATAATACTTCTTTATTAGATGTAGAAATCGAAACTGGTAAAACACATCAAATTAGAGCTCATCTTGCTCATTTAGGGTATCCTATTATTGGCGACCGGAAAATATGGGATGAATGAGATTAATAAAAAGTTTGGTAAAAAATATCAAATGCTTTGCAGTTCTGTTTTGAAGTTTAATTTTAAAACTAATAGCGGGATTTTAAATTATTTGAATGGTAAGAGCTTTGTTTTAGATAATAACAATGGTGTAAAATAAAGTGCATAAGTTTGCTACCTTTAACTTACACACTTTATTTTATACTATTATTTTCCTGATTGTTATCCTTATAAAATTCTCAATAAATTTCCATCAACTCAGAATATTTTCCTTCTTTACGCATCGATAATATAGTCTTTTTCTCCCTCTTCTATCTGACTCACCTTTTCTAAAAATTCTCTATATCTCATACCGTGGATTTTTCCCATCATCTTCTTTCAGCTGTTCTTTAAAATTCTCATAGCATCCGCACACTAAATCTTTCTCATGTTCAAATAACTCCATCAATAAACTCTTTCTTGCTTGCCAATCAAACGTTCCATTCATCTTTCTAAAAAACGACACAATTAAATTTTTACAATCTTCACAAGAATAGCATGTTTCTTCCTTTATGTAGGGGTCTTCTTTTTCTCCAAACCATGAAAATGTAATCAAATTTTTAAAATCATCATTTGATAAAATTTGCTTTGTCACCTCAACTAATCCCCATGGATTAGCTGGTTGATACATTCCACTTGTTCGCATATGCTCCATAATTGTATTTTCTTTCACACTCATTAAAAATAAAACGATTTCCGCTTCTGGCAAATTTCTACTAATCGTTTTCACCGAATTAACAACTGAATCAATTCTCTCTTGTTCACTCATAAACGGAAAACCATAAATCAAATTAATCCCTAAGCTCATTCCATATTTCTGTAACATAGCATACAATTCTGTCAATTGTTGATTTTGAATACCCATTTTATGAATTAACTTTCTATTTTCTAGATTCATATCCTCCATACCTATCTCAAATCCTATATGCTTTTTATTCTTGTTCATAGTAGCTATCTCTTCTACCAATTGTTGGGATATCTGTGTTAAATGCGTTTCGATTAATATCGTATTAAATTTTCCATCTTCTACTGCCATTTTCATAATGTCACTAAAAACTTTTGGATTAAATTCATTTGGGTCTGTAATGCTTCCAAGCGACTCCAACACTAATACATTACCAGCTATTCTTTTTAACTCCTTTTGAAAAGCTCTTTTATACTGATTTGGTGTAATCAAACATTGGTCAACTACTCCATAATTACAATTCCAACAGGAACCTGCTCTTTTCATGTTACATCCTAAAGTTTTAAATTGTACTTGTACTACCCTTCTATCACCATATTGATTTTCTCTAATATGAACTATCAAATCATCATGCTTTCTTACATTTTTAAAAGTATTTGCCTGTAGCTTCCTATCAAAACTAGCAATCTTCTTTAGTGCTTCTGCCTCTTTTTTGTCACGAGTTAAATCCACTTTATATCGCTCATCAAAACTTCTCTTCCCTTTTCTACTCATTTTTAATCTCATTCCCTTCTTAAGGTAAAAATATTTTTACAGCCAAAATTATAATTATTTTTCAACCTTCCCACCTATTACTAGATATTCTCTTTCATATCTTCCCTTTCTAATAGGATTTTCACTTCTATATCCAAATGCAACACCACAAATAAGTTCTTTATCTTCTAACCCTAAATAGCTATTAATCATATCATCTATAAATAAAACATCACAAAGCCAAGTTGTATCAATCCCTAACTCTGTTGCTTTTAATATCATATGCTCTACTGCTGCTCCGACAAGATAATATATCTGCCTTTATTCGATCAAAATAATAATCATGCATCACTACCATATTTTCAATGTCTTCACCATTTAATAACTTTTTGTTTTCTTCTATTCGCTCAATATGCTTGGCATCCCATTGATTACTATAAATTAAAATGCAATTCCCAACATTCCTTATCAAATTAGCACTTCTCTTAATTGTGGTTACTAAACCTGTGTGATTAATCCAAGCCTCCATTTTGTCTGCAATATAATTCTTTTGTTCATCTGATAAGATATAAAATCTCCATGGTTGCCTATTTTTAGCAGATGGTGCCATAATTGCACTATCTATAATTTGATTAATCTCTTCATTGCTTACTTTTTTATTGGTATATTTTAGGGTCGTAAGTCTCTTTTGTATCAATTCTGAAAATTCCATTTATCTAATTCCTCCTATTGTTATTATACGTTTTTACCCATATTTTTTCCTGACTTTTTTTGTATCATAAAAGTTAGTTTTGTGCTATAATGTTATAAGTTTAGTTCTATCACCTCTTTAATAAAAATTACTAGGGCTAAGCAATAGCATTATTAGGAGTAATTGATATGAATAATCTTGATAAATTAAACCATATAATTAAATATATAGAAAATAATTTAACAAATTCAATTGATGGTAAGAAAATCTGCCAAATTTTATGTGTGAACGAATATACAGCCTATAGAATTTTTAATTTTATAACAGGCATTTCACTTACTGAATACATAAGAAATAGAAGATTAAGCATGGCTGGGCTTGAACTTATCAATTCCGACGTTAAAATAATAGATTTAGCTCTAAAATATGGGTATGATTCTCCTATATCATTTTCCAGAGCTTTTAAAAAATTTCATGGAATAAATCCTAGTACAGTAAAACAAGACTCAAAATATTTAAAAAACTTTCCTCCTCTTACTTTCACTACTGATATCTCATCTAATATGGAACTTGATTTTAGAATACAAAAAGAAAATGAATTAAATTTTTATAGCATTTCTAAAAAATATGATTTACCAAATATAAAAGTTATGGCTCCTATCTTTTGGAAAAAAACCGAATTAGATAATAAGTATAAAGAAATATTTAATGATATTACTTTTGGAATTATTGAATATGATAAATTATTCCCTAATCCTAAAACTGCAACTTATCACATAGCTTCCAAGAAGAAATTTGATGGCAGTTCAAAGTTTATGATTCCAGCATCAACTTGGGCTATATTTAACGTAAAAAATATTTCTGGTGAGGCTATGTCTGATTTGAGTTTTTATGTTTATAAAAATTGGATTCCCTATTCTGGCTATAATATTAGAAATATTCCTGAATTAGAAGTTTATTATAAAAATCACACTGAATGGTGGTTACCAATAGAATAAAAATCAGGTCTGGATTTTACTTATAATTCCTTTCCTATCGTGCAAAACTAATTTGTTTTATTTCTTTAAATTACGTTTTTCATTATGTTCTTTCTTTTATTTATATTTAAGGAGTTTAGAAAACTTTCTTATAAAAATAAGAAAAAACTCTTTAGTTTGGTATAATTTAAGTGAAAATCTATGCTGTTCTTTGAATGAAACTATCAGTAACAATTATTGTGATTTTGTTAAGAAGGTTTATTAAGTGATGTTTATAATTATGAAACTGGTAAAATAATATTATTCGTATACATATTTTACCAGTTTTTATGAAATCTTTAATTTATTTTTCCAAAAATCGAAACTTAAATTCAAAAAAGTATTGACTTTTATATTAAAATAGTTTATACTTTAACTTGTGCTAAGTGCTAATCGAGCACGCTCCCTTAGCTCAGTTGGTCAGAGCAACCGGCTCATAACCGGTGGGTCCAAGGTTCGAATCCTTGAGGGAGCACCATGTTAATTTTATATTTGGGTAGGTGGCCGAGTGGCTAAAGGCGGCAGACTGTAAATCTGTTCTCATTTGAGTACGAAGGTTCGAATCCTTCCCTGCCCACCAACGACGTATCTGTTCGAACTTTTTATAGAACAGATAGATACAAAAATCAATCAGAAATGGTTGATTTTTTCTTTTGCGAAAAATCATCCTAAATCTATAAAGAAGGGATGGTGTTTGAAATGAAGATAATTAAGCAAGAACTAGAATTTGAGGAATGTCTAAAACAACGACTTGAATTTATATGTGAGTTTTCTAAAGTTACCCCTATTTTTATAAATGGTAGCATTAGAAAATTAGAGAAAACTAATCTTACATATATTGAGCCACATAGAGTGATTATTAAAAATATTACTTTTTTAGTTTTTAATTATTCTAATGATGTGTATATCACTAACTTAACTAAAAAGATAAAATTATCAGAGTTAGAAGAATATTTTAAAAACATATAATTGTAAATATTTGACATTTCTTAAAATCGTAGTATAATATAATCAATAAAAAATTTATATTTGCTCGGCAAGAGCTAGATATATGAGTACTTTGAAAAAAATTATATTATATTGCATTATTATATTTTAGTTTATAATAGATGGATTTTAGAGATGTCAGTAGTACTCGTATTGTACTTTGATGTCTCTTTTTTGTTAGATTGGAGGTTTTAGAATTGAACGAAGAAAAGAAAAAATGTGGATTGTATATGAGAGTTTCCACCGAAGACCAAGCTCGTGAGGGCTTTAGCCTTTCAGAGCAAAGAGAAAGATTAGAAACTTTTTGCAAGTTTAAGGGGTATGAGATAATAGACTACTACGAAGATGCAGGAATAAGTGCCAAAACTGGTAATCATAGACCAGAGTTTGAAAGATTAAAAGAAGATATTAAGTCTAAAAGGGTAAATACCATTGTTGCTTTAAAATTAGACAGAATAACAAGAAGTATATTTGACTGGGAAAATCTAATAACTTTTTTAGATGAAAATAATGCCTATTTAGATTGTGCAAACGATGAAATAAATACTACAACTGCAAATGGCAAAATGATTTCAAGACTTTTAATGAGTGTAAGTCAAAATGAAATTGAGAGAACTAGCGAAAGAACAAAAGTAGGACTAGCAGGAGCAATAAAGTCAGGACATATTCCTCACGTTGCCCCATTAGGCTATAAACACGAAGATAAAAGATTAGTTATAGACTACTCTACCAAAGATATTGTAGTTAGAATATTTAATTTATATTATAATGGCTATTCTTATCAGAAAATAAGCAACCTATTCAACGAAGAAAAAGTATTAGAAAAAGATAACTGGCGAGATTCAACTATACAAACTATTCTTGAAAATGAAATATATAAAGGCGATTTTATTCACGGAAAAAGGACAAAGCACCCAACTTATTATGAAGATGTAGTAGAGCCTATTATCTCAAAAGAAATGTGGGCAGACTGTCAAGTACAGAAAAAGAAAAATTCTAGGAGCTACCAAAGAACACTAACCTACTTATATTTGCAAAAGTTGAGATGTCCTAAATGCAATAGAATTTTAGGTGGAAAAGCAACTACAAAGAAAAATGGTAATGCTTACTTCTACTATTATTGTAATGATTGCAAAATTGAATTTAAAGAAAAAGTTATCAATGACTATTTCAATCAGTTTATCAATGAGTTAGTAGAATATGACTCTGTTGTAAATCAATTCTTCTTGCCTATGATAAAGCAAAAATTTGATGAACCTAAAGAACAATTGGAAAAAGAAATAAAGGAGCAAAATAATAAACTTGAAAGAATTAAAAAAGCCTATATTAACGGAGTTTTTGAACTAAAAGAATATAACGAAGAAAAGAAAATTGTTGAAACAGCAATAAGTGAATTACAAAATAAACTAGAAACTACTGATTGCACTGAAGAACTAAAATTTACACCAAAAGATATTTTACTAAAAAGAGATATTGATTTTATTAACAAGGTTAAGCTAGAAAAAGAATATAAAACAAGAACTAAAACTTGGAAAGATTATACAAGACAAGAACAAGCAGACTTAATAATGAAATATGTTGATGATATTGAATTATCTTTAGTTGGTAGCGAAGTAATAGTAAATCAAATTAACTTTAGAGACTCAATTTGCAAACCTTGTCAGGAATTATATGATAATGGTTATATAGATACTACAAAACCTATGATATTAGGTAATATGCTTGGTAGTGTTAGATTTAGTAATTACTTGCCAGAGGAAGAAGTCGGAGAAATCATTATGAGATTAAGACAATATTATGATGTTCATTATACAGAAGCAACTTACTATATTGATAGGCAGATGTTTTATTTTAACTTTGCTGAAGATAATAGTGCTATTGTTAGAGTATTTCCTTTAGAAGATTATTACAAATTAGATCCAGATAATAAAATGGAAACTTATAGATTTGGAATACTCTACATCAATGAAGAAGATAAATTTCAAATGCAAGAAATTGATACAGCATTTGACTATATACCAGATGAAACAAATACAAGTGTAATTTATACAAAAGAGCCTATACCTATTTCAGTAGGTGTTAAGCCAGCAAAATTCTGCGAAGAAAAAGCAGAATAATTGTTGCAACTATATAAAAATAATCTACTATGTTGCAACAACAAATTAACGAGAACAAATTTGTATTTGCGATTAGCAAATATAAATTTTGTAGCGAGTTAATTTGATAAATTTTAGCTCTGTGAGATAAAATTTATTGCCTCGCAGAGCCCCCATGTTATGATAGTATGTCATAACATATAGGGGAGAACGATTTAGTTAAGTACACTAAAATGTTCTCCCTATAAAATAGCTTTAAATTAAGCTGATATTTTCTTATTTATCATTTTCTCAATTACCATTGTCATATCTTCCAAACTTACTGGAAAAGAAATAATACCAACACCTCTATAATATATATCTATTTCTTGAGCTTTTTTACCATTAACTTTTTCAGTTTGATGAACTAATATTTTTTCTATTAGTTCATTTAATATTTCTGGCGTTAGTTCAGTAATTTCGGTATATTTCTTAACATTAGATATAAATTGTGTTAAGTCAGTTGTTTTCTTTTCAGTATTATTGATTTCATTTGATAATTGTTCTATTTTTGTCTTTAATTCTTTTTGTTCTCTATCATAATTAAAAGATAAACTTCTAAATCTTTCATCTGTTATCTTTCCAGATATATTATCTTCGTAAATGTGCATAAATAAATTGTCAATTTCAATTATTCGTTTCTTTGCTTGTTCAAGTTCCTTCTTGTTTTTAGATATTTGTTTTAACTCATCTTGCGAAGATTTTGCTAACTGTTCTTTTATAAATAAATCTTCATAATTTTTCATATAAGAAACTACTTTTTGTATATTTTCTAAAACAAGGCTTTGCAATACTTCGTCTGTAATCCAATGTGAAGTACATAAATCAATATTTTTCTTATAACTTGAACATCTGTAATGGTCTTTTGCATTTAGGTCAGTAACAGGTGATTGAAAATACATTTTTTTGCCACAATCATTGCAGAATAGTAATCCAGAAAAAATACTTTTCTTGCCTGACCTTGTAGGCTTTTTTCTGTTGTTTCTTAATTGCTGTGCAATATTCCAAGTATATTCACCAATAATTGGTTCATGGGTATTTTTAAATATTTGCCAATCTTCTTTTGGAATAGGAACTTTAGTTTTATCTTTGTAAGAACGAATGGTATATTTAAAATTAACAGTATCTCCGATATATTCTTGTCTATCTAAAATACTTGCTACTGTTGTGGGATTCCACTGATGTTTAAATTCTTGTAGTTTAGATGGGAACTTTCTTCCAACACTTATAAAATATTCTGCTGGTGTCATAATATTTCGCTTGGTAAGTATTCTTGCAATTTCAAAAGTTCCATGTCCTTGAATAAATAGGTTATATATTTCTTTTACAACTTCTGCTGATGGCTCATCAATAACCCATTTTGTTTTATCATTTTCATCTTTTTTATAACCATAAGGCACATTATTAGCAAGTGAAATTCCAGATTCGCCTTTACTTTTAAGGACTGCTCTAACTTTTTGACTTGTATTTTTTGCATGCATTTCATTAAACCAATCTTGAATAGGCAAGAAGTCATTTAAACCTTTACTACTATCAATATTATCCATAATTGCAATATATCTAATATTAAGTCTTACAAAATCTTCTTCAAGAAGTTGTCCTACGACAAGTCTATTTCTGCCAAGTCTTGAATGGTCTTTTACTATAATTGTTCCAATTTGTCCGTTGTTCAGCAAGTTCCATCATTTCCATAAAAGCAGGTCTTGTAAAAGTAGTTCCAGAATACCCATCATCAACAAAGAATTTAATGTTTTGAAATTTGTTATCTTCTGCATATTTACTTAAAATTAATTTTTGATTTTTTATACTATTGCTTTCTCCTGATAGTTCATCATCTCTTGATAAACGACAGTATAAAGCAGTGATTTTATCGCTTTCTAGCTGTTTCATAATTTACTCCTTTCTTTAGACAGCTTGAAATACGATATAAAATTATAGCTACTTTCAAGTAGTGTTTATAATATACCATATTTCAAACTAAAAATTCAATACAAAAATATTACTTTTGGAAGATTTCAAAAAATCTAGTTAGTATTGTGTGTTCCGAATCTTTGTTAAAATAGGTATTTACCTTATAAACAGTACCTTTTATTTCTTTTTCAAAGTTCAAATTTTGCTCTGGATAAAAACTTTTTAAATATTCTGTAATTTCTTCATTGCTCATTTTAGAAAGTTTATTACAAAATTCATTCTTTAAATTCTCTAAAAATTCATATTCTTCATTAGTTAGTTCAATTCTATATATTTTTTCATTATCTTGCATCTCTGTTAGCCCTCCTTTTATTGTATTCAGGAGAGTTCTTCAATTTTTGTTTTTCAAGTCTAGCTTGCTCTTTAGCTTTTCTTTCAGCTTGTATTTTTTCTTGTTCAATTCGTTGTCTTTCTAGCTCATCTTGTTTTTCTTTAGCAAATAGTCCTTTGAATAAGTCAAATACTTTTTGTGGTGCAATTTTGATAGCATGGAAATAATCTTTTGTTTTTTCTACAATATCATCATATAGAGATTTCCATTTATCTACTGCATTTCTTAAATTATCAATTCTACTATTAAGCTCATATATTTCTTTATCTGCAACAATTCCTTTTTTTGCATATTCAGTTAAATTCTCATAATCTTCTTGTTCTAATTCAATCTTTTTAGAAAATCTCTTTTGCTTTCCTAAATTTGAAATATCTTCAATTTGCTTATCATATTTCATGTAGGAATTATAAGAAGATTCTTTTTCTTCAACTTTATTTGTAATTCTTTCTAGCCTTTCAGTATCTTTCTTAATTTTATATTGCAAGTCATCTAAATGTTCTTGATTACTGCCTTTTACACCACGAATAAAATCTTTGTAGCCACTATCAGACATATATTTAAAAAATCTATCTTGTAATAGACTGTATGATTTTATTAGAACTGCATTTCCTTTTTTATCATATACAGGCTTTCCTTGATTATTTAATACTTGCTCTGATTTCCATTTATTACTGTGACTTACTTGATTGATTACTTCTTTTGTAGTTCCAATTAATGCTTTATCCTTACATTTTTTAGTCCATTTTACTTCTTTTTTTACAACAGGAAGTGCTACAACATGCAAATGATAATGATAGATAGGTTTTCCGTATTCTTCTGTCAAAGCTGTATTTATTTCATCTGCATGCATAACTGCTGATATAATGTTCTCAGTTCCCATTTCCTGTTCAGCAAAGTGGAAAGCTCTCTCATAAAATTCTTTTGCAAATTCATAACCACCATGTTTTTCAAAATAATCAGAATTAATATCAAATATGAGTTCATCAAATAGTTTAGCATTATCTCTTAAACCTCTTAATGATACTTGTTTACTATCAATTAGTTCTTTTAATTTTTCATTGTAGGTAGTTTCACATCTTTTGTAATGTATATTGTTTGGTGTTTTATTTAAATCTACATTCATATTAGAATATGATTTATTTTTTCTCTCGTTGTGTCGTTCAGCTTTAGTTATACTTGTTTTAGTATAAGTTTCTACTCTAGCTACTGAATAATTTGTTTTGTTCTTGTCCAATATATTTCCCTTTCTGTAGGTAGCAAGTAGCGACCGAAGGGAGCCTGTTACATAACTTTCTAACGAAAGTATGTAACCCACTATGACACTTTCAAAACTTCGTTTTGGAAAGATGCCAGTGGGCTCCTTGCGGAGGGCTCATAAATTATCTAATCTTGCGATAGATAATTTATGTTTGGCTTCGCCAAATCAAAATAATATTTTATCACTTCCGTTCAAATATTATTTTGACTACTGAAAAATTTTTCTGCTACCTAGCATAAAATTTTTTCAGTATCTTTTTGCTATGCGTTGTAAGAATATAGAGCAAATACCTATATAGTCTTTTTTAACATAACAAAAAGACCGATTAGGCACAACAAATAAAACTACCAATATTGCAATTTTTTTGCAAAGTAGTGAGTTTTACTTGAAACATGCTAATCGGTCTTAACCACTGCTGGACATTTTACATACTATTCATTCTAAACCAGCCAAAATATATTTCACCGCATTGGGTTAATAAGTTTCCTACAAACCTTAATTCTCTATGTCTCGGAAGTGGGAGAATAACTTATTGTATCCCTTATTAACCAGTGTTTCGTGTCTATTAATTTTTCAGTGTACTATAAAATACATATATTATATATCATCTTTTTATGTAAATGTCAATAAAATTTGGATTTTTAGTTGTAAAAATACGGATTTATTGATATAATTCAGTAGTATAAATGATTATTAGAGGTGGTAATTGTGATAAATAAAAATGATATATTTGAATTAGGAATAGGAACTTGGAAAATAGATTATGAAAATATTAAGAATGATATGCAATCATTAATTCATTCATATAATCTAGGACAAAACTATTTGTCTTTATCTATGCTTTATAATAATGGAGAAGTTGTTAGACAATTAAAGAGATTTATAAATAAAGTAGATAGAGATAAATTGTTTATTGCTACAAATTTAGAGCCAACTATTGAGTGTAGAGATGATATAGAAAAGCAATTAAATGAGTATTTACAAATTCTAGATATAGAATATGTTGATATGCTTCAATTACATAAACCTTCATTTTCAAAAATTCCTTTAATAGATGTTTATAAAGAGATACAAAGATTAGTAAATTTAGGAAAAGTAAAATATATTGGGATTAGTAATGCGAGCCTAGAACAATTATCTTTAATAAATAAAGAAATTAAAATTGACTTTTTCGAGGGAATATATAATTTAGAGTGTAAAATATATGAAGATATAAAAGTTTTAGACTATTGTGATAAAAATGATATAAAGTTTCTGTGCTATCAACCATTAAGAAGAAATAGAACAGCTAAAAGAAATTATCCTTTATTAGTTGAATTAGCAAGTAAATATGATAAAACACAAAACCAAATTATACTTAACTGGATAATAAATGAAAAGAAAATGATAGCATTAGTAAAATCGACCAATATTAATAGGATTAATGAAAATAAACAAGCATTAGATTTCAAAATGGATATAGAAGATTATGAAAGATTAAATAATTTTAGAAGTGAAGAATTTGATAATGTAAAAGTAGATTGGGATGACAATGGTGGCATTTCAATAGACCAATTAGCAAATCAATTTGAGTAAAAGAAAGTAGGTAAATAATGGATTTAGAAAAAGTAGATAATAATTCCATGATTATTAAATATCAAAATACAGATAATGTATTAAAAGATGTATGTTCTATTATTGAATCAGCGAGGGATTATGCTTATCAATCAGTAAATATTGCATTAGTAGAAAGAAATTGGTTTATAGGATATAGAATAGCAGAAGAAGAATTAAAAGGTGATAACAGAGCTGATTATGGTACAGAAATAATAAAGAAGCTGTCTAAAGAACTAAAGGGAAAATATGGAAAAGGCTTTGAAATAAGAAACTTATACTATTTTTTACAATTTTACAAAACTTTTCCAAACATTTTGCATGCAGTGAATGCAAAATCTAATATATTGCTTTCTTGGACACATTACAAAATTTTATTACAGGTATTTGATGAAAAGGCAAGAGATTGGTATGCAAAAGAAACACTTGAACAAACTTGGAGCACGAGAACATTACAACGAAATATAAGTACACAATATTATTATAGACTATTAAAGTCGCAAGTCAAAGAGCCTGTAATTGAAGAAATGAAAGAAAAAAATAAAGAACACTATTTAATGGATAAATTAGAATTTATAAAAAATCCGTTAATAGCCGAATTTTTGGGCTATTCATTAGAAGATAAATATACAGAAACTGAACTAGAAACAAGTATTATAAATAACTTACAAAAATTTTTGATGGAACTTCGGAAAAGGCTATGCTTTTGTAGAAAGACAACAACATATTCGTACCGAAAAAGATGATTACTATATAGATTTAGTGTTCTATAACTATATTTTAAAATGTTTTGTTTTAATTGATTTGAAAACAAATAAAGTAACTCATCAAGATATAGGTCAAATGGATATGTACGTTAGGATGTATGATGAACTAAAAAAAGCAAAAGACGATAATCCAACAATAGGGATTTTACTTTGTACAGAAACAGATGCAGATGTAGCAAGATATTCTGTATTAAATGGAAATGAGCAATTATTTGCAACAAAGTATAAAACATATTTGCCAACAGAAGAACAGCTGAAAGCAGAAATTGAAAGTCAAAAAGCGATATTTGAGATACAACAATTAGAGAAAAAGGAAAATAATAGTGGAACCGAAAATGTATAAAGAATTAATAAAACAAGAAAACGGAGTTGTGTATAAATGAATTTAGGTGGATATGATACGAATGATTTTAATGAAGCTAGTGGAAATATAATTTTAAAGGATTTTCTGCATAAAAACGAAATGCTTTTTTGCCATTTCTCAGAACAAGATAAAACTCCCAATTTTGATGGATATTTTGAAATATTAGAAAAACAGAAAAATAAAAGTACGCCTATTGGTAGTGTAAATGTTCAAATTAAAACTTTAAACAATAATTATGTTAATGAAAACAAAAAATTAAATTGTAGCCAGTATAAATATTCTTGT
This sequence comes from uncultured Clostridia bacterium, assembly GCA_949280815.1. GTDB lineage: Bacteria > Bacillota > Clostridia > TANB77 > CAG-508 > CAG-269. The sequence goes on from CASDJM010000004.1 coordinate 42,567, forward strand.
GAAACCAAAATATTTAATGCAGTAAAGAAAGCAATAACACTTAATCCTTGTTATCTTTTTATGGTAGATACATGTAATAAACGTATTTTTGCAAAGTATATTACATTGGAGTTTGTTTTAACATTAAATTTGGAGGATGAAAATAATAAGACAATATATTTTAATGACAACGATGAAATTACTTGTATAGATTCTTTTTATGAAAGGGTTAAAAATGTATATTTCGAAAAAGTAGAAGAAGTAAAAAATGGAGAAAAGAATAAATTTATTACGACAAATAATTTAACTGATGATGAGTTATTAAAATTGCAAAAAGAATTTGATTACTTAAATAATATATTTGATAATGAACTAAAATTTGCTAAAAATAAATTTTTCTCTAAAGTATGGAAATTCGGGTTAGCATATTTAAAAGATAATAATTCTGTGAGAATAGGTATTTATTATATCTGTAAAGGAAAACAAAAACAGTATTTTAAACAATTAGATTTAGATACTTATAAAGAGTGTGCTTATGTAATAGTACAATATGATAAAAGAACAGATATCCATAAATTGATAAATAATTTTGTCAAAGATATATTAGAGAAAATTTATAATAATAATGTTATTCCTTTAGAATATGTAGCTAACGAAATACTATATGAAATAGCATTTGATTTTTTAGATAGGATATCTACTATAGAAAAAACTTTTGAAAATTCAAATAAACCATGTGTGTACTATAAAGATTTAGAAAATATAAGTGTATTAGAAACATACTTTTATGCTTTGAAACAGTATGGTTATAGAAAAAATGAAGCAAATATACAGAATTTAAATAATAATCCTAATAAGATATTTGTGGTTGATCCATTTGAAGAAATTTGTTGTGGAATAGATATGGATATAAATAGAAGAATGTTAAGTGATATATTAAAGCAAAATAGTTCAGTAGAAATCAGTAAGTTATCAAGAATTGTTTTAAATGGAAAATTTGATTATGGGCTTATTTATGATACTATTCAAGAATTGAAGAACAGAAAGATTAAGAGAATACATAGAATATGGAAATCACGAAATTTCAATTCAATTTCTAAAATAACAAAAAAAGGAATTGATAGGATTGAAAATGGCTATGAAACTTCAGATTATTTTGAAAATCTAGAAAAATTAATAACTATTTTACCACATAACTATAATTGTTTCATAAAACATTTTTTTAATTTAAAAAATAATTTAAAAATACAAGGAAAATATGTTTATGCATTTTCTAATAATGATGATTTTGAAGCTTATTGCATTAAATATAATAATAACATATTTATAACTAAAGTGAATAATGAATTGATTGATAAATTAAAGAAAGATATGCTTCAATTGTTAAAAAAAGAATCTGCAGTTTATGTTAAAAGTACAGTTTGTGGACATGTTTTTAATTTACATTTTCCATTATTGATGCATACAAATTATTTGTTTATTAATCAATTAGCTAAAATATATGGTATTGATAAACTAGATTTGCATGATAAAGATGAGATTATTTTGGAGTAGCAATAGCTACTCCATTAAAAAATTACTAACAATAAATCAATTTACTCAATACAATTTCTTCAGCACAATGCTTATAATTATTCATAAGCCCAGTCCATTTTAAAGGGTCAGTATTTTTCAAATTTTCATCAATAGGATTTCTTTCTAGCATTTGTTTCATAAGTATTTCAAATCTTCTTTTAGCTTGTTTGTCAGTTTCTACAATATGTTTTCTTAAAGTCTTGTTCATAAACATTATTATATATTCAGCCTTTTTATGATTTTTTAAATATTCTAATCTTAAATGACCATATTTTCCAATAATATAATCATTTTCATAATTCTCCTTTTCCAAATATAAGTCAGGAACAAAAAAATCTCCCTCTTTGTGATAAGTTATTTCTACCATAATAAAATCCTCCTAAAATTCAATTTCACTACTTTTAGAACTATAATTTTATATCTTTTTAGCTGTCTTTTACAAAAATATTTTTTGAATAAAATTTAAAGTGTACTTAACTTATTCTTACTGGGTTAGGACTTCCGTCAAGCCGAAGTCCTGTGCTACGAAGAAAATTCAAAGGAGGTGCTTTTATTGGAGCAAAAATTAGCATATTCTTTTCACTTGGGTAGTGATAAAAATAAAAGTAAATTAGCAAAAAAAGTTGCAAAAGAAAATGTATCTGGTACTACTTCTTTAGCTAATAATGCAATTCAAACTGCAAAAGATTTATCAGATGTTAATAAACACAATTTAAGGGATTATGATAATCAAACAGAACTAATTAGGACAATATATGGAACAAGTGATATTGTAAATGATGTAAAACAAGTATATTTAGACGAATTTGAACAAGCGAGACTAGAATATAACAACAAACAAACTCGTGAAGATAGAAAAATTGAAGATTACTTCAAAAAAGTATGCGAATCACAAAATGATATTGCGTGTGAAATTATAATAGAACTTGGAGATATGGACTTTTGGAACGATAAAAGCGACAGATATAGATTTAAAATGGTTGATGTTTATAACGAACAGATAAAAGACTTAAATAAAATTGTACCAAATTTTAAGATAGCAAATGCAACAATACACTTTGACGAAACATCTCCCCATATGCACGTTGTGGGTGTTCCTATTATTGAAAATTGTACTAGAGGAATGAAAAAACAAGTAGGAAAAAGTAAATTATTTACAAAAACAATACTTACTGAAATACAAGATAAAATGAGAAATGCTTGTATTAAGTCATATAACAAGTTTTATGAAGTTAATACTAGATTAAAGGAAAAGCAAAAAGGCAGAAATCAAGATATAAATGTTAAAGATATGGGAGATTATAGAAAAATAAAGAAACAGCTAAAACAGAAAGAACAAAAACTTGAAAAAGCAAATAATCAAACGAAAATACTTGATAATTCTAGTAATGATATAAACGAAATTTTAAATAGCCTAAAACCTACTAAACTAAACAAAAATAATATGGTTATTTCAAACGAGGATGTCCAGAAAATCAAAAATTATACAGAAGATGTAAAAGATATTACTAAAACAGTAAGAAACGTAAATGACTTAAATATGGCAATTAAAGATTTTGAACATTCTGCTTTTGAGATAGAAAAAGAAAATCGTTCACTTAAATATGAAATAGAACTAAAAGACAATGAAATTGGCTGTTTAAAAAAGGAACTATCTACTAAAGACAAGATTATAGGCAAGTTACAAACTGAAAAAGAAAAGCTAAAACAGGAATTACAAAAATTTAAAGGCTTTTGGCATAATATTATGAGTCATTTTCACAAAAGAATTTGCTATGATAAAGATAATAACTATAAAATTGTTAGTGATGACCTATACAAGAATGGAATATTTGATAATAACGATAATGAAATTGCTAATAATATTTATAGAAGAGTAACTATACCTGATGAAAAAAAGCAAACCAAGAATAAAAAGAAAAATAATGATACCAGATTTTAAAAGGAGAAAAAAATAATGGAAGAAAACAAAGTTGAAAATGTAATAAATATAATTAAAGATATGAATACAAAGGATAGATTAAGATTGGGAATATGCCTATCTACAAGTGATTGGGCAAATAGTTTATATAATAAAACTGAGATTTATGAAAAGTTTGACAATATGTTAAAAGAAGTTGATGAAGAATATAGAACTACTTTAATAAACTTTGCAAAATATAAACTTGTAATGTTTACGATGGCAAAAATTATGGAAATGCAAGAAATTGAAAGAAATAAAGTAGCTTTGTATTTATTTAATAGTATAAAAGTTTAAATAAAAAAAGAACGAGGGCACATCTTTGATAGGATGTGCCCTCTAGGATTTTACTCTGCACTACAGAGAAGAAACCGTGCGGTTAGTTGTTGCTGTAAACGGGGTGGAAGCCTGCACGCTCAAGGCTACTTCTGAGCTTTTTCCCCATTTCTTCAGCCCTTGCTTTGGTCTGACGCTGAATGTCCTCAATTTCCTTGTTGAAACGCACCAAGTCAATGACAGGAGCCGAAGCGATGATCTTCTGGATGTTCTTGCAAGCTTCATCAACAGAAGCAACTGCGGTGGCTTCAAGCTGGGTCGCCTGCTCATAAGAAATCAAGCGAACCACCTTCTCCTCAAAGGTGCCATCGGGAAGAATGCGAGCGTAGTACTTGCCCATCTGGGTTTCCTGATACAGACCATAATCGGTCTCGTTATCCACGCCCAACATCTTTACAATGCTTGTGTACTCGGTTGTTACTCCAATAACTTCAGGTTTCATAGTTTTACCTCCATCTAATTGGCATCTGGAGGTTTCGTAACAGCCCCCAGATTTTGTTTTTCAACATTATCTGGTATGGTTACGACATACTTATCAGATACTTTAATTTTACCATAATTTACATAAAATGTAAAGTGCCCTTTGCTACTTTCTGTTTTTTTATAATTCTATTGCAATTTATAAAAAATATGATATACTTTAGTAAATTGATTGATATTTGTATCAATCGTTATGAGAGCCGAAAAAAGTTGTAGATATCTACGTCTACGGCACCATCAGTATTATCAAAGTTTTCATCGCTTTGATAATATTTTTATTTTTAAAATATATCTAACAATTTATAAAGTATCTACTTTTATCAATTAAGGTGGTTAGCACAGTAAGTGATAACCGCCTTAACTGATGAAAATATCTATTTTTGTATTGTAGAATACGGTTATTTACGATATTATATAGCCATATCAAAAGTAATTTATGTAGTAGAATAAAGGAGATAATTTTATATGGAAAGGACACAATCAATATTTCCAACTATTATATTTCCGATTTTCCTCTTAATTATTGGAATTATGCTTATACTTTTGCGAATAAAACAGAGACAAAGTAATTTTAAATTTATAGGACTGCAACAGAAGGAGAAGCAATAATAACAAAAATAGATGAAGAATTTCAATCTAGTACAGAATCATATCTTCACACTGCATATATTGAATATAATGTGGGAAATCAAAGATATTCTAGAAAATTACCTGAATATAATATGTAGGGAAAAAAGTCAAAATTTATTATAATCCAGATAATCCAAGTGAATTTAGCACTCCTAAATACAGCTACTATATTGAAATAATATTGGGTGCTATATTTACATTGTTAGCAATAGCAGTGATAATAATCATTATTTTAGGTAAACAAAGACAATAAATTTGAAAAAGTTGAGTTTTAATTTTTATTTTTATAGATTGTAACATAAGAAGTTAAGAAAATGATTATTGTACTTTTTTTGTAGTTATATCTGTATTCATTTTTTCTTCTATTCTATTTCATTCGTCATTACTGTTATTTATCTTGGTATATTAAATTCTTATTCAAAAAATCTCACTATAATGAGTAACCAGCTTAGCCCCTTGTTGAATCAAACGATTTGTTCCAACAGAATGAATCGAATTAATATTTCCTGGCACAATAAACACATCTCTCCCTTGTTCCAAAGCAAAATCTACTGTAATTAGCGTTCCACTTTTCTCCTTTGCCTCAACCACAAGAATACCTTGACTCATTCCACTAATAATTCGGTTCCTTGCTGGAAAATTCATCTTATCAGGTTTTGTCCCAAGTGGATACTCTGATAAAATAGCACCACCCTTTTCAATCATTTTTTTCGCTAAAAATTCATTTTCTTTTGGGTATATCATATCCAATCCATTTCCAAGAACAGCAATCGTCTTTCCACAATCTTTAAAATTATCTACATGTGGATAACTACTAGTTTGTGGATTATTTTCATTTGCTTGTGGACTATTCCCCCTTTTCTGTGGAGTATTTTCCTCCATTTGTGCACAAGTAGCCCCTATATGTGCATAACTATCCACACCCTTAGCCAATCCACTCACAATATTTATATTTCGTTTTGACAAATGATAACCAAAATATTTCGCAGCACTTTTCCCATATTCCGTAGCTTCCCTACACCCAACTATTCCTATTGACTTTTGATTCAGAATACTCCTATCCCCCTTACAATATAAACTAATTGGCGGGTCATAAATTTCTTTTAAAATCTGTGGATATTCCTGTTCTTCAATGGAAATGATATCAATATTATTTCTTATCATGTATTCCATGTGCTTTTCTACACTATCTTTAATGCTTTTGTCTAAGATATTTTTAATTGTTTTTTCTCCAATTCCTTTCACATCTAGCAATTCTTTTTCTTCTAAATGATAAATAACTTCTGGATTTTCATATAGTTTTAATAACTCTTGCTTTTTCTTACTTCCTAAATTTGGTATTAAAGATAACCAAATCCAATATTTCTTTTCCCTTACATCTGTCATTTTTAGCTTTCTTCCTTTCTTGAGACAAGAGGGACAGGTTTGATTTGTCTCACATTTTTTGTCATTTTTGTTCATTTTTTGTGATTTCATTTTTTCGACATTTTTCTACTCAATTTATGAGACAAATGAAACCTGTCCCTCTTGTCTCATTTCACAAAAAAAGGACATTATTCAAATAATGCCCCACATTTATTTCATTGTATCAAAGATTTGTGTCCAAATCTTGTCTAAAAGGTTGTCTTCTCGTTCCTAAACTCGTTTTTATTATTGCTTTCTATATATACAAATCTTATTTAAAAGGTTGAATTTTCGTTATTTTGTTCTTTCGCTGCCTTAATAACATTGTTCATTAACATAGCAATTGTCATTGGTCCCACTCCCCCTGGAACTGGCGTAATATAACTTGCTATTTTTTCTACATTTTCGTAATCAACATCTCCTACCAATTTGCCTTCCTCATTTCGGTTAATTCCTACATCAACAACAACTGCACCTTGTTTTATCATGTCTGCTGTTACAAATTTAGGCTTTCCAATAGCAGCAATAACAATATCTGCTCTTTTCGTATGTGTTTTTAAATCTTTTGTCCTTGAATGACAAATCGTAACAGTTGCATTTTGAGCTAAACAACATTGTGATAGTGGTTTTCCTACAATATTACTTCTCCCAATAATAACAACATCTTTCCCTGTCAAATCAATATTATATTCTTCAAACATTTTCATTACACCATAAGGCGTACAAGAAATAAAGGTATCTCCTCCCATAACTAGCTTTCCTACACTAGATGGTGTAAATCCGTCCACATCTTTTCGATATGAAATGGCTTTAAATGCTTGGTTGATATCTAAATGCTCTGGTAATGGACTTTGTAATAAAATACCATGTACTTCTTTGGTATTATTTAACTTTTTAATTAATTCATTTAACTCTTGTTGTGTTGTAGTTTCTTCTAAAAGATGTTCTTCATATTCAATTCCTATTTCATCACATGCTCTACTTTTATTTTTCACATATACCTTAGATGCTGGATTGTTTCCTACCATAATCACTGCTAATTTAGTATTTATTCCTTGTTTTTTTAATTCTTCACATTCTATTTTTAAATCTTTTCTTATCTTTTTTGCTAAATCTTTCCCATCAATAATTGTCGCCATTTTTATATCCTTCCTTTCCTTTTAGGACTCTTGTCAATTACATGTCTCATTATATCTTAAAAATATTTCTTTTTCAATATCTATTTACTTTAAGTTTCGTTTTTTTACCAGCTCCCCTAAGTGGTATGTTAAAATAGAAGTGGTGTCCTTGAATTTGTCAGTATTTTTAGCTGTTTTTAACCAGAAAATCCAGCGATTTCTCATTGGATTTTCTGGTTTTCAACTTCCTATTCCACCCTCTTCTATTTTCTCATTTTACTACTAATTCACTTGTATATTGTTTTCCATCGCTATTAAAATTAATATACAATCTTTTATCTAAATCTTTTTTACCAGCATCTAGTATCATTTTATAGCCACCATTTTGTGTCGTTCCACCACCTAAATCTTGATAAACTTTTCCTTCTCCATCTGTTATACTTAAGCAATTTGCTCTAGCTTCTGAAAATTCATTTCCCTTCATATCTTTCCCTGCTGATATTAAATTACGATATCCTTCTGATTTGAATCTTAATACCATACCTGCTTCTGTAAGTGTTATCTTTTCAATCTCCAAATCAGGTATTTCGTCTTGAAGTTTTAATTCTAAGGTTTGCCTTTCTTGAAATTTATCTGGTACATCGATTTCAAAAATCCATTCTGCTTTACTTAATTGAAAATCTTCAGCATTGGTTATCCTTTTTTCTGGATTACTATTTTCTAAATCTACATCAAGCATTGTATATCCTAAGTCAAACAATCTAATATATATTTTTTTACTCTTTGGGAAACTATCCCTTGCTCTAATTGTAATATTGGTAGTAATTGTTCTATTCTCTTCGCTGGCTTCAATATTTCCTAGTCCCCCCCTATCTGAAAGTTGAATTGCATAAATATCCTTTTTATTATAATCTACTCCTAATTCTCGATAAATAAATGGTGTTATCGTATCATATTTTTCAGGTGAATCCATATGTATCCTTCCTGATATTTGATAAATATTCTTATTTTCATCATACACGGCATATCCAAAAGTAAACTTTTCCGAATCTAAAACTATACTTTCGTCAAATTTAAAACTAACATTAGCATCAAAACAATCGTCTGTAAGTAGCATTGAATCTACCTTTGCGCTTATTCCATCTTGTGTTATATAATCCATGTTTATCACTTGTGCATATCCTGATTCCTTTGCTTCTTCCAAACTTCCTTTAGCTTCTTCAATTGGTCTATATTGATATTCTTTAAATTTAATATCCCATTGAATTTTTGCATAAATATTTTGTGCAACACTTCCAATAATAATGGCAACTACAAAAACTGCTGCTATATTTAGTATTTTATATTTTTTACTTTTATTCTTTTTCATGGTATATCCCTCCTTTACTTTAGAGATAATAGCCTGATAATTGTTATCTTGATTAAATTTTTCTTTTGCAAATTCTTCATATAGCTCATTTTTCATACTATTTTACCTCCTTTCCAAATGTTTTATTTAATTCTTTTAAAGTTCGATAAATATAGTTTTTTATGGTTGATTCATTTATTTTTAGTTCTTCTGAAATCTCTGTTATTTTTAATCCTAGAACATAATATAAATAAAAAATCTTTGCTATCAATCCATTTTTATGATTTAAATAATTCCATATTTCTTCTACATTTTCTCTTTTGATGATATTCATTTCTAAATTAACATCAGATGGTATCTGTATTTGAATTTCTTCCCTATCTTTCGAAAAATAGATTATATTAGATTTTTCTTTATATTGATTTCTATAATATCTTTTTACTATATTTTTGGCAATTCCTATAATATATGCCTTTTCGTCACTTACTTTAATGCCTTTCTTAGCTTTTAATGTTTGATATAACTCTACATAGGTATCTTGTAGTAATTCATTTACATCATCAAAGCTTTGACATTTGCATATAATATATCGCAATACATCGTTGTAAGTTTTGTTATAAATATCTTCGAAATTATTTAGTATAATTAGTGCACTCATTTTTTTCCACCTTTCACTTTATAAGTGTACTTTTTTTATTAAAAAGTTTCAAAAATAACAGACTTTTGTCTGCTATTTTTCTATAACATTATAGGAATCCTCTCTTAATGCATCTTCACTATAAAAATCATCATACATTTGACCTCCAATAATTTCTCCTGTTGTGGCATCTACATAATATGTATAAGCTGATTCAGCCATTGTCGAGTCCATATCATAATATACAACAACACACCATACTTTTCTTACTCTTTCTTCTGTTTTATACATAACCGCATCATCTTTTAGTTTATAGGCATTCTCTCCTATCTTTTCCATATTAAGAGTTCCTTTTTCATACTCTTCTTTAAAATTTTCTCTTAAATAGACATTTTCATTCATTTGTTTGATTCGGATTTCAGCTTTTGTATTTTTTATACTTTTATTGGTTTCTATTTGCCTGTCCTTTTCTGTTGCAATCTTTATTGCTTCTTCTTTTGCTATTTTTTGTTCATTATTTTCATAAGTATTTGTATCAATACTTAAAGAATACAAACCATTAATTGTTGGTATCCAACCAATACTTATTGCTTCTTCTGGATTAATTAAATCTCCATATTTTTTATAAAAATCTGCATACCAAATATATGCATCTTTATCTTTTTCTCCATTTCTTTTTAAACTAAGCAATTCATATTCTCCCTTATCCTCTTCTGGTCTATATTTTTCTAGTAATTCTACTGCCACTTTTCTTGCTTTTTCTCTTGTAATTCCATAATTATATGGTATTTTATATTCCCAAGTTGGAATATTTACTGATTTTATTTTTCCGCTTTCTGCATCAATTCGCATAGTTACTTTTTCTGACCCCATATCCCAAATATTTTCATTTTCCCAAAAATCCTTTGATAAGTTTAAATTTTTGATTGTTTGCTCATCAAATCCTATCTTTTTTAAATAATTATTTCCTATTTCTTCTGCCTTTTCTTGGGATATACATTTAGCTTTCTCTTCATCAGTCACATTTTGAGTAATACTATAACTTTCTGGTTGTTTCCATATTTTCTCATAAATAGCACTTCCTGTTGCATATACCAATCCTCCTGTAATCGTTATTGCTAGTAAAAAAGTGGCAACCAATTTAGTCAGATTTCTTTTTCTAGACATTTTTATATCCCCCTTTTCAAACTCAGATACAGCTATTTTCATTTGCGATTTTTCTATTATATTTTCAATTATCTTATTTTTCTCCATAACTGTACCCCCTTTTCTCTAACTCTTTTCTTAATTTTCTTCTTATTCGAAACAGTCTTGATTTTACTTTAGTTTCTGATATGTTGAGATTTTCAGAAATTTCCTTTATCCCTTTCGAATGATAATAATAATAGGTAAAAATATTTCTATCTTCTGCTTTCATTTTCATTAATTCCTCTATAACAATACTAGATTTCTCATTTTCTTCTGTTTGATTAGGAATATTGGTATTGTCATATAAAGCGTTTTCTAAATCTTCAATATTTATATTACTATTTTTCATATCTCTTTGTTTTTTTAAAATTAGATTTTTAGTTACCCCTGCTATATAGGATGCTATTTCTTTGTCAATATCTAATTTATCTTGATTTTTCCATAATGCTAAGAACACATCTGAAGCAATTTCCTCTATATCTTCATTACTAAAATTATACTTACTATTTTTAATAATAACAAATACATAACCGAGCAAAATCCTTCATTATATTCTCTATATCTAGCTTTTGATTCGAGATATACTGCTTTATCCTTTTATTATTCACTTTACTTAAGAGCTCCTTTTTTAGATATCTACCTATATATTACCATTTTTTTCTTAAAGGTTACCTTATTTTGCAAAATTTTTCACAAATCAAACTATTTTAACTTAGTTTATTTTTATGAATTATGTGTCATTGCAAAAGTTATTAATACAACTACTGATAGCCTTTTGAAGGATTTTAAAAATTATTTAAATACTATATAAGACCTACATAAATTCATATTTATTAGTAGGTCTTTATTTTTTATTTCTTTTCCTCAACTAATTTCTGATACATTTTCATAAGCTCTGCAACACAGTCTGATTCTGTAACTGCTTTATCATTTTCTTGATGTGCTTTTCTTAATTCTTTTGGCATTGTAAGTTCATTATATAAATCCGCAAGTGAACTTTCAGGAAATAGTGATCTTGCTATTAATATTTCTTGTGCTGTTTTTTCAATTCTTAATTTGTGCTTTTGTGTTAAGTCTGGAAATGGAAAATTATTATAAATAGCTGGTGAATATCGAATATCACTTTTTAATCTTCCACAAACAATTTTAGTCCAAGCCATATGAACATTTGATGTTAATATACCAAAATCATAAATAGATATATTAGGAATTATACTACAAGCATTACTTGCTATTACAATAGGTTCTATAAATCCTATTGGAATATATTTTCTATTTTGTGATGAATGTTCAGGAATAATCAAATATGTTGTTTTAGGTTGTCTATTTTGGCAAAATAAATATGGATATACAGCCATTTTTCTAATTCTATCGGCATTACTTTTTTCCCTTAATGTTTTTACTTTTAAAAGTCTTTCACTTATTTCTTTGATATTAGAAATTAAATTAGGAGTAATATCTTCAAACCAAAAACAATATCTTGTATATTTCCCTTCTTTATCATGTAAAAATTCTCTTGCCCCCATAAAAGGTCTTATATAGTTCTTTAAGATAGGATATTTTTCTTCAAAATATTCTTTTTCTTCAACTGTTAATAACAAGCCACCATCATCAGTTGGGGGACTTCCTGTAGTCATTTTAGGCATATTATTTCTTGGTATATTAGTTCTATTAGTAATCCAAATATCAACAGTAGGTTGTAAGTATGGATTAATATGTTCACATTTTAACATTTTATTTTCACTATATATTATTTTTTCTTTTTTTCCTTTTCCATTTGAAAAACCTACTATTACACAATGAACATTTGCTTTTTGAGTTGCTTCATTATCCCAAATAAATGTTGTATAGGCAAATTGAATTTCAATATTTTTTTCTTCAATAAGATATTTCCAAATAGTAAAATCTATTGCAAATATATAGACGACGTAATAGTTTTTCTTGAAACTGGTTTAAGAGCATCTGAACTATGTGGATTAACTGAATCAGACTTGGATTTTATAAATCGTGAAATCAATATAGACCACCAACTTTTAAAAAACAAGAATGGTTATTATATTGAAGTGCCAAAAACAGATGCAGGTATTAGAAAAGTGCCTATGAGTGATAAATGCTTTCATGTCCTTAAACGAATAATAGCAAATAGAAAACATGCTGAATCTATTGTTATTGATGGGTATAGTAATTTTGTGTTTTTAAATCGTAGTGGACTACCAAGAACATCAAGAGATTATTCTAATGTATTTCGTGGACTTGTTGCTCAATATAATAAATGTCATGAGGAATTATTGCCAAATAAAACAACACCTCATACATTAAGACATACTTTCGCAACAAAAATGAGTAATGCAGGCATGAACCCAAAAGCACTGCAGTACCTTATGGGACACTCTAACATTCTTATTACATTAAGTTATTATGCTCATGTAAATTCAGAATCTGCAAAAGCCGAGATGGAAAGAGTATTAAAAAGTGAAATTTACTACTCTTTTACTACTTTTGAAAGTGAAAATATAAGAAATTATAACAATATATGTGAGAATCTTCCAAAACAAGAAAAGCTACAAACACTTGTAAAACCAAGTTATAGTAGCATTTAAGAAGTTATAAAAAGTTAATTAAAAAACATGTACTATTTTTATCTTAAAAAATCATAAATTTTATATCCGCTTTTTTTATCTATTTTATTCATTTATTTGTATCTGTAAATCTATTAGCTTTCATATTAAAACTTTAAAGTTCAATTTTGTGCAAATCTAAAAAAATAAAGTGCTATTGACTTGCACTCTATTTCCTGTAATCGGCATATTAAATTTTTTGATTTTACTATGTCAATGGACATATTCTCTACCTACCAGTTAGGCTATCATTTTTTATTATTTTTATAAAATTGGTCATTTTTTTACATTTTTTATAAATTTCCCTATTTTTGTTGTTTTTATCAAACTCACCCATATCAGCACTTACAAATTTTCTATTTCTGATGTTCCTATCTTATATTCAATATCTTCCATATCTGTAAACATTTCTTTCACTCTTTTCAAAGTAAGCATCAACATCTTAGGCTGTGGATTTTTCTTATAATCCGAAAGTAGCTTTTGCGTATAACAATTCTCTGCTGTCTTAAAAAGCAAATAGCGATTTCCCACATAAGTATAATAAATCTGATATCCATTTTTTAAATCTTCCCACATCATTTCAAACGTATAATTTTCCATAATTTTCTCCTTTTTTCTCCTCTTATTAACCTGCCTTAGACTACCAATCACGATTACTCCGTGCCCATGGCGACTTTGCTCCTGTGGCGACTTTGTGCCTGTCCCAGAGTCGCCATCACTAGTGAATCATTTTTTGAAATTCCGCTTCTGTTAGGATTGTAACTCCTAAGCTTTGTGCTTTGGTTAGCTTGCTTCCTGCTTCTTCTCCTGCCAGTACATAGTCTGTTTTTTTGGATACAGTGCTTGATGTTTTTCCTCCAAATTTTTCGATTAGATTACTAGCTTCTCCTCTTGTATAATTCTCTAGTGTTCCTGTTAATACAAAGGTCTTTCCTTCGAATCGATTGTCTATGTTTTCTTCTTCTTTTGCTTCTGTGTTAACTCCTCCTGCTTTTAATTTTTGAATTAGGTCTTGCGTTTGTTCTTGGCTAAAGAATTCTATGATACTGTTCGCTACAATTGGTCCTATATCATTAATCTGGCTTAAATCCCCAAATTCTGCCTTCCTTAAATTGTCTATATTTTTATATTTTCTAGCTAATAGTTTAGATGCTTTACTTCCTACATGACGAATCCCTAAGGCTGTGATTAGTCTATATAAGTCATTTTCTTTACTTTGATTGATGCTATCTATTAAGTTTTGAGCAAATTTTTGTCCATTCTTTTTTAGAGATGCTATGTCTTCTAATTGTAAGGTGTATATGTCTGCTATATTTTCGATTAGTCCCTTGTCTAGCAATTGTTGTATGATATTCTCGCCTAATCCATCGATGTTCATGGCTTCTCTGGATACAAAATGGACTAAGTTTCTGAATAACTTGGCTGGACATTCAATTCCTGTGCATCGAATGGCGGCTTCTCCTTCTTCTCTTACAGCCTGTGCTCCACATACTGGACATACTTTTGGCATTTCAAATTCCATTTCTTTCCCTGTTCTTTTGTCTTTTTTGACTTGTACAATTTCTGGTATGACATCTCCTGCTTTTTGGATGACAACAGTATCTCCAATTTTTAGTTCTTTTTCTTTGATGAAATCTTCATTGTGTAATGTGGTTCTTGAAATGGTTGAACCTGCTACTTTGACTGGCTCTAAAACTGCCATTGGTGTGATGACACCTGTTCTTCCTACTTGACATATGATTTCTTTTAGTTTGGTTTCTTTTCTCTCTGGTGGATATTTATAGGCTACTGCCCATCTAGGTGTTTTTGCTGTTGACCCTAATATTTCTCTAAATTTTAAGTTATCTACTTTAACAACTGCTCCATCAATTCCAAAGGTTAAACTTTCTCTATCCTCTCCAATTTTTTCAATTGCTTGTTCAATTTCTTTCATCGTTTTACAATAAATACGTATTGGATTAACATTGAAACCTTGTTCACTCAAGTATTCCAATTCTTCATAATGAGAATTGAATTCTTTTCCTTCTATTTTTTGTACATTAAAGATGTAGATGTCTAATGGCCTTTTTTCTGTTATTTTGCTATCTAATTGTCTTAACGAACCAGCTGCTGCATTTCTGCTATTTGCAAATAATTCTTCCTCGTATTCTTCTCTCTCTTGGTTCATTTTTTCAAAGTCATCTTTTGCAATAAAGACCTCTCCTCTGACTGTTATATCTATGTTGTCTTTTAGTTTCATGGGAATGGTTTTTACTGTTTTTAAGTTTTTTGTGACATCTTCTCCTACTAACCCATTTCCTCTAGTTGCTCCTCTTACAAATTCACCATTTTTATATTCTAAGGCTGCTGATAAACCATCGATTTTAGTTTCTACTACATAAGTAACTGTCTCAATTTTGTTTTCTTCTGCCTTTTGTTCTATTTTCGTAACATAGTCTTCTACATCATCTATGCTAAAAACATCTTGCAAGCTCTGTAGTGGCACTTCATGGGTTACTTTTTGAAATCCTTCTTTAACGTGACCTCCTACTTTTTGTGTTAAAGAATCTTTGGATTGAAATTCAGGAAACTCATTTTCTAAATTCCTTAACTCAACCATTAACATATCATATTCAAAATCAGATATTTCTGGCTTATCTTCATCATAATATTTCTGAGCATGATATTCTACTTGCTTTCTCAATTCTTCTATTCTTTCTTTTCCTTGTTCTTTGTACATCTTGTCACCTCTACTTTTCTCTAGTTTTTTATTGATAATATTATATAGTTTTTTATTCGTGTAGTAAAGTGTTTTTTCCATTTTTTATAATGTAAAAAATAAAGGAATCCTTCAAATTCCTTTATTTTTTTAATACCTATTCGTTAACTAACTCACAAATGTGTAAAAGAAACATTCTAATCGTACGTTACTCTGCTTTTGCACATATAATTAATCTTGCTTTACTATCATCTGTACAGGTTGATAGAGTAATTTCTGGTTTTCCTCCTGTATCTCTCTGATAGAAAGATGTATCCTCTGGTGTTGTCTCGAATTTGTTATAAATCGTATAAGTCAATTTGTTTCCTTCGAAATCTGTTAAATATATTTTATCCCCAATATTTAATTTCTTATTATTAGAAAAGAATAGTCCATTTCTATAATTGTGACCAATAATAACACTGTTTCCTTCTTGATTTAAACCAGTTCCATACAAAAATGCTACTGCTGTTTCAATTGATTTTTTCGTTACTTTTTCTAATACTGGATATTTAAAATTAGTTGCTGGTATTTCCATGGTTCCTAAAACGCCAAATCCCTTATATGTTTTCTTTGTGGTACCACCACTTCCTGTATCTGCATCTTTTAAATCAAATGGATTTGTACCATCATCTTCTGTTCCTTGGTCTGCTACTCCCGCATCTGTTGCCTCGCCATCTGTTACATCTCCTTCAAAATTGTCTACAAAATCTGAAGTGTCTTTTGTAACAATATAATTCTGATAGTAATCATACCCCAGAAAACCTAATAATCCGACAATAGCAATAATTACAATAACTAATATTACAGTTAATACTTTACTATATTTACTCTCAAACATTGTCTTCTACCTCCGTCCATTTTTTACTACTGTATTAATTATACCACATCCATTACTAAAAGTGTATAGTTTTAGACAATTTTTTCTCCTAATTCTTTTCCTGCTAATATATGGAAATGTAAATGCATTATTTCTTGTCCACCATTTTTACCGCAATTGACAATTACACGGTATCCATTTTGTTTAAATCCGTTTTCCTCTGCTATTTGATTAATCACACCATAGATTTTTCCCACTATCGCTTCATCTTCTTTTTCTAAATGTGCTAATGAAGAAATATGCTTTTTGGGTATTACTAAAATATGAATAGGAGCTGCTGGATTAATATCATAAAAAGCTAAAATCTCCTCATCTTCATATACTTTGTTACAAGGTACTTCACCTTTAATCATTTTACAAAATAAACAATCTTCCATCTTCTCTCCTTTTTTAGCCAAAGAGGTATTCTTAGCTGTTTGACAAAACAAATTTAAGTTAGCTGTTGATTTCTTAGTCGTAGCATTCTAATGCATACAAATAAGTTATGCCATGCTCATACCTTTTTGGCAATCTTAAAATCATTATTTCATTAAAACTGCTTTAATTCTTCTAACACCTGATGAACTAGATTCTTCTTTTTTAATTTTGAAAGTTCCTAACTCTTTTGTATTTTTCACATGAGGACCTCCACACAATTCTTTGGATACTTCTCCTATACTATAAACTGTAACGATATCCGGGTATTTTTCAATAAACATACATTCTGCTCCTGATTGAATCGCTTCTTCTTTTTTCATTTCTTGTTTGGTTACTTCTAACCCTTCTTGTATCCATTGATTAACTAAATCTTCTACTGCTTTCTTTTCTTCGTCTGTCAATTTATGGTCACAATTAAAATCAAATCTCATTCTATCAACTGTAATATTTGAACCCCTTTGATGAGCATCTTTTCCAATTACTTGTTTTAATGCTGCATTTAATAAATGAGTAGCTGTGTGATACGCTATGGTCTCTTCTGTTTGCTCTGCTAATCCACCTTTGAACTTTTGCTCTGAACCTTGTCTTGATTTTTCTTGATGTTTTTTAAATAATTCACCAAATTGCTTTAAATCCACCTCGTATCCATGTTCTATTGCTAGTTCTTTGGTTACTTCTGGCGGAAATCCATAGGTATCATATAATCGAAAAACAACATCGCCAGAAATCTTTTTATTTCCTACTTCTTGCATTTTCTTGATTTCTTTTTCGAATTCTCTTTCCCCATGTTCTAAAGTTTTTACAAATTTATCTTTTTCTTCTAAGATAACACTTTTTATGGTTTCTTTACTTTTTTCTAATTCTGGATACATTTCTTTTAAATTTTCCACATTAATATCAATAAATGTGGATAGTTCTTCTAAATTGATTTGCAATTTATTTAAATGTCTAATCATTCTTCTAATTAGTCTTCTTAAAACATATCCTCTATCTAAATTACTTGGTTTCCCTCCGTCTGAAATAATCATCATACTAGAACGTAAATGTTCTGCTACAATTCTTCTACTTTCTATATAATCTACCTTTTGAAGTTGTTGTAGTTTATCCATAACTGGTTTGAATAATTCAGTATCAAAAGGAGTTTCTTTTCCTTGTAATAGCATTGTCATTCTTTCTAACCCTAAACCAGTGTCCACATTCTTTTTTTCTAATTTTGAATAGCCATTTTTATCTTTGAAATATTCCATAAATACATTATTCCAAATTTCAACATATTTACCACAGTCACAAGATGGTTGACAATCTAATCCACAGGCTGTTTTTCCAGTATCATAAAACATTTCTGTATCTGGTCCACATGGTCCTTCTTCTCCTGCAATCCACCAATTATCTTCTTTACCATAAAAATAAATTCTATCTTCTGGGATGCCAACTTTCTTCCAGATATCAGCTGAAACATTGTCTCTTGGACAATCTTCATCTCCTGCAAAACAAGTGACTGATAATTTTTCTACTGGAATTCCTAATTCTTTAGTTAGAAATTCAAAGCTCATGCTAATTGATTCTTCCTTAAAATAGTCTCCTAATGACCAGTTTCCTAGCATTTCAAAATAAGTTAAGTGACGGTTATCTCCTACTTCGTCTATATCATTGGTTCTCACACATTTTTGATAATCGGTTAAACGTGTTCCAGATGGGTGTTTTTCTCCTAATAGATAAGGAACTAATGGTTGCATACCAGCTGTATTGAATAATACTGATGGGTCATTTTCTGGGATTAATGGTGCTGATGGAATGATGATATGTCCATGTTTTTTGAAAAATTCTAAATATTTATTTCTTATTTCAATTGCTTTCATACTTTTCTCCTTTTTATTTAATTGCTTTGAAAATTATACTTCAAAATAGGAAAAAAATCAAGAAATTTCATCTCTATTTTGAATACAATATGATTAATTTATGATAATGTCTTAAGTAATAACTTTTAAAAATGTCCCAAA